>JBOHEL010000028.1:0-20061 GCA_050700995.1 Sciscionella sp.
GGCCGCTGCCGCTGATCGCACACCGCGTGCCGATGCCGAGTTGCGCAGGGCATCCGTTGTCGTCGGGTTGGAGTCCTATGTCGACCAGGTGCGACCCGTGCTCCGGACCGGTACCGAGGTCAGGACCAGCGGCCTCGGCGCGGAGGAGGAGCGGGCACGGGAGGCAGTCGAGCTCGCGCGCCAGGGTCGCGCGGTCGCGCTGATCGGCTCAGGGGACGCCGGGGTTTACGCGATGGCGAGCCCCGCCTTGCAGCAGGCCGGCACCGACATCGAGGTGGTCGGCGTGCCGGGAGTGACCGCTGCGCTGGCGTGCGCCGCGCTGCTCGGCGCGCCGCTGGGACATGACCATGCGCTGATCAGCCTCTCCGACCTGCATACCCCATGGTCCGCGATCGAGCGCAGGGTGAGAGCCGCAGCCGAGGGCGACTTCGTGGTGTGCTTCTACAACCCGCGCTCCGCGCAGCGGGATTGGCAGCTCGCCGCCGCGTTGAAGATCCTCGCCGAGCACCGCCCGGCCGGGACGCCGGTCGGGGCGGTCAGGCAGGCGAGTAGGGATGGCCAGCGGGTGCGTTGCGAGCCGATAGCGGATTTCGATCCCGCCTGCGTGGACATGTTCACTACCGTCATCGTGGGCTGTTCGTCGACCAGGCTGGTCGGCGGCAGGATGGTCACGCCGAGGGGATACGGTTGGCTGCCCGCGTCCCGCTGAGCATCAGCGAAGCCTGCACCGCGTGTGGCGCCTGCCTGCTTACCTGCCCGGAACACGCGCTGCGACCGGCTCCTGGCAGGCCCATCGTGCTGGCAGAGATTTGTACGGAATGCGCGGAATGTGTGGAAGTTTGTCCAGTCGATGCTATCGACCTGTTCGATTCGGTGTGAGCCCCGTCGCGTTCCGCGGTGATGTTTGCCATGTGCACTGGTGGCGCGAATGGGGTTGACAGCCGGTTCGTCGACCTAGCTGACCTGCTCGGATGTCAAACCCGCTCGCGAGAGTGCTGCCTCGCTGGGTCTGGTGCTTCCTGACATTTCCCTTAACATTAGTTCGTTCACCGACACTAAGAGGTCACGCGGGACAGGCGAGCACGGGCCGCCCTCCAGCGTGGCCCTGCTCTACATGGAAGGACGCCACCTTGGCCGCCGCACCGCCTCGTTCCGTCAGGCCCGGGAGTCATCCGGCCCCTCGCCCGGAACACCTCGGTGACTTCGAGCTGCGCCGTGAGGTGCTGAAGATCTGTGCGCTCGCGGTTCCGATCGGCGCGCTCGCGGCGGTGGTCGCCTTCGCGCTGCTGCGGCTGATCGGCCTGTTCACCAACCTGTTCTTCTACGGCAGGGTGGACACGGCGCTGGTCGCGCCGAGCGCGACACACTCGTACATCGTGCTGCTGGTGCCGATAGCAGGTGGCCTGGTGGTCGGGCTGATGGCGCGGTTCGGTTCGGAGAAGATCCGCGGCCATGGCATGCCGGAGGCGATCGAGTCGATCCTCACCGGCGGCAGCAAGGTCTCCCCGAAGGTGGCCATTCTGAAGCCGATATCGGCCGCGATCTCTATCGGGTCCGGCGGCCCGTTCGGTGCCGAGGGGCCGATCATCATGACCGGTGGCGCGGTCGGATCGGTGATGGCGCAGTTCCTCAAACTCACCGCCGATCAGCGCAAGACACTGCTGGTCGCGGGCGCCGCATCCGGTATGGCCGCGACCTTCAACGCGCCGCTGGCCTCGATTCTGCTCGCGGTGGAACTACTGCTGTTCGAATGGCGTCCCCGCAGCTTTCTTCCGGTGGTCGTCTCCGTCGTGCTTGCCACCATCTGTCGCGGTTACCTGCTCGGCACAGGGGCGATCTTCGCGTTGCCGCAGGTGCATCTCTCATTGACGCCCCTGGTGTACCTGTGCTGCCTGGTCGCGGGTTGCTTCGGCGGCATACTCGCGGTCGGTGCCACCGGCCTTGTGTACTTCGCCGAAGACATGTTCGCCAAGCTGAAGTTCCACTGGATGTGGTGGCCCGCCATCGGCGGTCTGATCATCGGGCTCGGTGGCCTGGTTGAGCCGCACGCGCTGGGTGTCGGCTACGACGTGATCCGCACGCTGCTGCTGGGCCACGCCGGGATGTCCCTGGTCATCGGCATCCTGGTGGTCAAGACGTTGATCTGGGGCCTCTCGCTCGGCTCTGGTACCTCCGGTGGTGTGCTGGCGCCGGTATTCATGATCGGTGCCGCGCTCGGCTCCTTGCAGAGCCATATCTTCCCTGACGTGGGGCCCGGCTTCTGGGCGCTGATGGGGCTCGCCGCGGTCGTTGGCGGGGTCATGCGTTCCCCTCTCACCGGCATCATCTTCTCGCTCGAACTGACCCACGAATGGTCCGCGTTGCTGCCGATCGTGGTGGCTTCATGCGCGGCGTACGGACTCTCGGCGCTGGTACTGAAGCGATCCGTACTGACCGAAAAGGTCGCCAGGCGCGGCTTCCACCTCTCCCGCGAGTACTCGGTTGACCCGCTTGAGGTGCTGTTCGTGCACGAGGTGATGTGGCGGGACGTGGTGACCTTCCCCTCGGACGCATCGCTGGCTGACGCGGTCAGGACCTTCGTATCCCGCGATCATGTGCAGAACCGTGATCGCCAGCACCAGCAACGGCTCTATCCGGTGTTGACGGCGAAGGAGAAGCTGGTGGGCGTCGTGTCGAGGCGGGACATGCTGGATGCCGCACTCGCCGGATCGGACAGTCGCACGCTCGCGGACCTGATGGTGGACGAACCACTGACGGTGTTTCCCGACCAGACCCTGCGTGAGGTGGCGAACGACCTCGCACAGCGCGGGGTGAGCAGGGCGCCGGTGGTGGACAGGGAGGATCCGACGAGACTAGTCGGATTGATCACAGTCACGCAGTTGCTGCAAGGGCGGCTGCGGGACATGCAGGAGGAGCGGATCAGCGAGCGGGTGCTGCGGGTGAAGCTGACCTCGGGGCTCGGCCGCAGGCGAGCGCGCATCAGGGAGCGCACCCCGGCAGCGTGAGCGGCGGGGCGGCTGCTGTGGCAGGATGCCGGGGTCGGCAGCGGAGGAACCCGGTGAGAATCCGGGGCGGTCCCGCCACTGTCACCGAGTAGTCGATGCCCGCCAAGGATGGCCACGGCCGGGAATGGCTGGAAGGCCGGGTATCGGCGATGATCCGGGAGCCAGGACATTCCTGCCGCCGACCCGCGCGCCGCGCCGTGGCGATGCGGACCGAGCCCACGGGTCGAGGAACCCAGGAGGTGTGAATGCGCGTGTCCAGGCGTGCCGTGCACCCGATAGAGACGCGGTCGTATCAAATACTGCGGGAGCGGGTGGATACCTCGGCGCTGCCGCCGCTCTCGCGTGCCGTTGTGGAACGGATCGTGCACACCACTGCCGACCCCACTCGGGTGGGCGAGGTGATCGTCGACGAGCGAGCGCTTGAGCTGGGGCACTCGGCACTGTTGGCGGATGCGCCGGTAGTCGCGGATGTCCGTATGGTCGCAGCCGGGGTGACCGCCAAGCGTTGCGTGGTCGGGCTGGATATGCCAGGCGTCGCGGAACTCGCCGTCACCGAGGGAATCACCCGCAGCGCGGCGGGCGTCAGGCTGGCCGCGGCGGAATACCCGCGTGATGCGGTGTGGGTGATCGGCAACGCACCCACGGCTCTCACCGAACTGCTCGCGCTGGCCGAAGCGGGTGTGGTGGTGCCTGCGCTGGTCGTCGGTGTTCCCGTAGGATTTGTCGGCGCGGTTGAGGCCAAGTCGGCCTTGCGGCGCTCCGGGTTGCCCGCGCTGAGCACGATCACTGAACGCGGCGGAGCGGCCATCGCCGCGGCAGCCGTCAATGCCCTGCTGTACTTCGAAGCCTCACGGATGTCCGCCGACCGGGTGCGGGTGTCCCGCAAGACACCGGAGGCGTCGTGAACCAGGCACAGCCATTGTTGCTCGTCGGGCACGGGACGGTTGACGCGTCGGGGGTCGGGGAGTTCCGCGCGTTCGTCGCACGGTTGCGGCGGAAGCTGGCCGCCGCCGGGGTCGCTGTCGCGGGTGGGTTCATCGAGCTGTCCGCGCCCGCGGTCACCGAGGCATTCGGGGAGTTGCACGCGCAGGGACACCGCAGGATGACGGCGGTTCCACTGGTGCTTGTCGCCGCCGGGCACGGCAAGGGGGATATCCCTGCCGCACTTGAGCGTGAGGTGCGCCGTCATCCGGGGAGTGGGTACACGTTCGGCCGCCCGCTCGGCCCGCATCCGGTGTTGCTTGACCTGCTGGCACAACGTATCGAAGCGGTCGTGCCGAGGAGTACATGGCAGGACACCGCGGTGCTGCTGGTCGGCAGGGGATCGACAGATCCCGACGCGAACGCCGAGGTGTGCAAGATGTCCCGGTTGCTGCAGGAAACCCGCGGGTTCGCCTTCGTGGACACCGCGTTCGTATCGTTGGCTTGGCCCGGCGTCGCCGAGGGGCTGGCCAGGGTAGTCAAGCTCGGCGCACGCCGTGTAGTGGTGGCGCCGTACTTCCTGTTCGACGGGGTGCTGCCGCAGCGGGTGGTGGCGCAGGCGAGCGAGTTCGCACGATCCAGTCCGGACACCGAAGTGCGGCTCGCACGCTATCTGGGTGACTGCGACGGTCTCGCGGACCTCGTCGTACAGCGCTACCACGAGGCACTGCACGGCGATATCAGGATGAACTGCGATACCTGTGCCTACCGCGTGTCGCTGCCCGGCTTCGAGGAGAAGGTCGGCGCACCGCAGACACCGCATCACCATCCGGACGATCCGGCGAGCCCCGGCCACGGGCACGGGCACAGTCATGTCGGGTGAGCCGTCGCGGTACCTCGCGGGCCTCGACCTCACCGGGCGCAGGGTGGTAGTCGTCGGTGGCGGCACGGTGGCGCAGCGGCGGCTGCCCCGGCTGATCGGTGCGGGCGCCGCGGTGGAGGTGATCGCGCCGGAGATCACCCCGGCCGTGGAGGGCATGGTCACTTCGGGTGAGATCGGTTGGCACGAGCGGGATTTCGCAGGCGGTGACCTCGATGGTGCGTGGTACGTGGTGGCGTGTACGTCCGATTCCGCCGCGAACGCCGCGGTAGCCGCGGAAGCCGAGCGTGCCAGGGTGTTCTGCGTGCGGGCGGATGCCGCGGGTGAGGGCACCGCTGTCACCCCGGCGGTTGGCGAGTTCGAGGGTTTGCTGGTCGGGGTGCTGGCCGGTGGTAGGCCGCGTCGCTCCGCGGCGGTGCGTGACGGACTACTCGACGCGTTGCGGGAGGGGCGCGTCACGGCGACCGCACCTGATGCGGCTGGCGGCCCGTTGCCGGGGGTGGCGCTGGTGGGCGGAGGGCCTGGCGACCCAGAGTTGATCACAGTGCGGGGCAGGAGGTTGCTGGCGCGCGCAGATGTGGTGGTTGCCGACCGGCTGGCGCCACGTGAGCTGCTGGATGAGCTATCGCCGCATATCCGGGTGATCGACGCTTCGAAGATCCCTTACGGCCGTTCCGCCAGCCAGGAAGTGATCAACTCAACACTGATCGAGCAGGCGCGAAACGGCAAGTTCGTGGTGCGCCTGAAGGGCGGCGATCCTTATCTGTTCGGGCGCGGCTTCGAGGAGATACTGGCGTGCGCGGAGGCAGGCGTCCCTGTCACCGTGGTGCCCGGTGTAACGAGCGCGTTCTCGGTTCCCGCTGCGGCCGATGTGCCCGTCACGCACCGTGGGGTGGCGCACGAAGTGGTTGTGGTGTCAGGGCATGTCGGCCCGCACGACGAACGATCCCTTGTGGACTGGCAGGCGCTCGCGCGGCTGCGCGGCACCATCGTGCTGCTGATGGGGGTGGCGCGCGTCGGCGAGTTCTCCGAGGTGCTGCGCGCCGGCGGCCGGCCCGGTGACACTCCGGTGAAGGTGATCGCGGATGGCACCATGCGAAACCAGCGTGTCCTGCGGTCCACCTTGGACACCGTGGCCGATGACGTTGCGGCGCACCAGATCCGGCCACCCGCGATCATCGTGATCGGCCCAGTAGCAGCCCTTGGCGACAATCTGCCGTGAGTACTTTCCACGGCTATAGCCGTGGAAAGTACTCACGGTGCGGGGTCAGCGGTCGCCGCGTTGTGGGCGGGCGGGGCGCCGGGAGGGACGTCCGCCGGCGCGGTTCTGACCGAAGCGACGCGCGCCTTGGCCACGGTTGCCGCCGCCACGGCCGTCCTGGCGGGGCGGGCGCTGGCGTGGCTCCGGGTCGCGGATCGGCTCGCCGCTCGGGGTGCGGGCGCCGGTAATCCGGTTGAGCTCGGCGTGCCCGGGGACGACCTCGGTGGTGCGGGGCCGGACACCTGCCTTCTCGGTCAGCCTGCGCACGGCGCGACGCTCGTCGTGGGTCACCAGCGTGACAACAGTGCCCGTCTCGCCCGCCCGTGCGGTACGGCCCGCACGGTGAAGGTAGGCCTTCTCGTCTGCCGGCGGGTCGACGTGCACGACCAGGCTGACGTCATCGACGTGGATGCCACGGGCGGCGACATCCGTGGCGACCAACACCGGGTTGACACCCCGGCGGAAGTCGTCGAGAACCCGGTTGCGGGCGCCTTGGGTCTTGCCGCCATGCAGTGCGGCGGCGCCGACACCCACCGAGCGTAGCTTGCGGGCCAGCCGGTCGACGTGGTGCTTGGTGCGCACGAACATGATTGTGCGGCCTTCACGGGCGGCGACCTCGGTGATGACGTCCGGCTTGTGCTGCCGCGACACCATCAGCACGTGGTGGTCCATCATCGCGACGCTGGCCGGGTCCGGCGTCACCGAGTGGGTGATCGGGTTGTGCAGGTAACGCCGCACCAGAGTGTCGACGTCACCGTCCAAAGTGGCGGAGAACAGCAGCCGCTGACCCTTCGGTGTCAGGTCGAGGATCGCTTTGACCTGGGGAAGGAAACCCATATCAGCCATCTGGTCGGCCTCGTCGACTGCCGAGCACTCGACGTTGGAGAGGTCGCAGGTGCCCTGCCGGACGTGGTCAGAGAGCCTGCCGGGGGTGGCGATCAGCAGATCGACGCCCTTGTGCAGCATGTCCGCCTGACGCGGGAACGACATCCCGCCGACCGCGACGCGGCACCACAGGCCCAGCGCCCTGGCGTAAGGGGTCAGCGCGTCGGCGACCTGGATAGCCAGCTCCCTGGTGGGCGTCAGCACGAGGGCACGTGGCCGCCCTGGAAGGGCACGGCCACCCTCCAAACGGGACAGCAGCGCCAGCCCGAACGCCAGCGTCTTGCCAGAGCCCGTCTGTGCCCTGCCGAGCACGTCACGGCCCGCGAGCGCATCAGGCAGGGTGGCGGCCTGTATCGGGAATGGCGTGTCGAGCTTGTTGGCGCGCAGGACCTCCAGCACCGGGCCCGGCAGACCGAGCTCGGCGAAGGACGGTAGTTCGACCGGCACGCTCGCCTGTGGCAGTTCGATCGGCTTCACATTCTGCGCGTCCGCAGCCTGGCGGTGACGTGGCTTACGCGGTGCGCGATCGCGACGATCGACGCTGGACGTGGCGATTCCGGGCATGCAAAAACCTCCGAAACGTGGCGCGTCTCGGGGATGCCCTGATGGGATCGCAAGGACGGGCCCGGCGTGTTATCACGCCGAAAGCGGGTGGATGGACGCACCGGCGGCCTGCTGCCGCACACGATGCTAAGAAGAGTCTACCGGTAGGCAACGGGGGATCGGAGGCGGCCCGACTGTGATCTTGGTCCCCAGGGCATGCCGTGTGTCGTTACCGGTCGCAGTGGAGATCCAGCTCACGTTCGCCAGTCTGCTCCAGCAGGATGCCCGCGCCGCGTGCCGCCATGATCAGGTCGTGGACGGTGGCAGGTTCGGAAACCGTCCTCGCGAGCTCCCGCGCGAGCCGCCCCTTGTACGCCTTGTTGTGGTGGCTGACGGCCTTCCGCTTCCCCGCTGCGTCGGTGCTGAGAACGCGCACGGCGACGGCGCAGGGGGCCGGTGCGAGCGCGGCGTAAGCGCCTGACCGCAGGTCGACCACCAGTTCGTCGCGATCGCGCAGTAGCGGTTCGAGCGCGGGTCGCCAGGTCCGGCGCAGGCCACCGAGCCCTGGCAGCGTGCTGCCTGCCGAGAGGCGGTACGCCGGGATCGGGTCCCCGCCACGCACCAGACCGAACAGCGCGGAGGCCACCACGAGACGCTCGTCGGCGCGGCGACGCTGGGCGGTGGAGAGGGAGGGGACATCCAGCGCGTCGTAGAGCACGCCGGTGTAGCGCGCGAGTGCTGGCAGTGTCGGGGCCCGCCGCAGCCGCGCGTTGCGGGCCACCTCGGCGGTCTGCCTGGGAGACAGGCCCAGCGCGGCGAGGCTCGCGGGCACGTCGGCTGCCAAGGAGATCAACGCTGTGAGCAGCCTGCGGCGCACCGGACGAAGCTTGCCGAAGGACAACTGGTCGAGCTTGAGCGGAGCGCCGTCGCCGCCTGCGGTTTTCGTTTCGGACGGGGGAAGCAGCACCATCACGGGGCGAGGCTAACGTATCGCCGCCGCGACGCGGTTAAGATGATCACCATCTCAATGACTGACCGTCTTGCCCGCGTGGCGTGGGGGATCGATCGATGACCGCGGAACTCGTGGGTCGCCATTGGGTTCACCGGTCGGTGGGCACCACGTGCAGCAGTTGTTCACCCCCAGCGAAGCGGCGCAGCTGCTCGTCTACCAGCGCACGGGCGCGCGGGTAGAAGGATGCAGAACCACCGGCGACGTGCGGCGTAATGATCACGCACTCGGATCGCCACAGCGGGTTGTTGGCGGGCAGCGGCTCTGGATCGACGACGTCGAGGGCGGCGCGCAACCGACCAGCGGCGATCTCGCCCTGCAGCGCGGCGGTATCCAGCGTCCTGCCCCTGCCGATGTTCACCACGAGGGCGTCGTCGGAGAGCATGGCAAGTTCCTTGGCGCCGATCAGCCCGACCGTCGCGGGGCTCTCCGGCAGGATTAGCAACAGGATGTCGGTATCCCCCAGCAGTTCGGGCAGCTCGTTGACGCCATGCACGTCCTCGTGCGGCCTGGCGCGGGAGGCGACCCTGGTCACAAGAGCCTCTGCGGCGAGCAGGCGGCGCTCGGCCGCCCTGCCGATCGAGCCGTACCCGACGATCGTCACCCGCGCGTCGGCCAGCGAACGTGTGTGCTTGCGTTGCCACGTACCGAGGGTCTGCTGCCGCAACCACCTCGGCAGGTCGCGCTGGGCGGCGAGGATGAGTGCGAGGGCGTGCTCGGCGGCACTCGCGTCGTGCAGGCCACGGCCGTTGCAGAGTCGCGCGCCAGGCGGCATCAGCGGCAGTAGCTTCTCCACACCCGCCGACAGCGACTGCACGGCACGTAGCGCGGGCATCCGGTTCAGCAGCTCGACGGGTGCGCCGCCTCGGTCATAGGGCAACACATAGAACTCCACGTCCGCGACGTCCTCCGGCGCCGCGCCCATGCCGTCGTAGGTATCGATGACCAGCCCTGGCCAGCGCGCGTCGTCGGTGTCAAAGTCGGCCCATGGTAGGAGTACCCGTGACGTCATGCGCTCACCTGCCGCTTCGATCGTTGCCGCGCGGTCGCGGTGACGGTCAGCGCCGCGGCCGCCGCCATCGAGATCGCCAGCAACAGGAAGGACGCACCGGTGCCGCCGGTCAGTGAGTCCAACCACCCGACGAGGTACGTCCCGAGGAACCCTCCCAGTGCACCGAACGCGTTGATGCCTGCGACCGCAAGAGCGGCGGTGCTGCGCGGCAACAACTCGGAGATCATCGCGAAGAACGGGCCGTACGGCGCGTAGATCGCACCGCCTGCGATGATCAGCAGCACGAAGGAGATCCAGAGGTGGTCGGGGCCAAGCGCGTAGGACGCGTAGAACGCCGCCGCACCGAGGATCAGCCACGGCCACACGAACCGGGCCCGGTTGCCGGAGCGGTCGGAGTGCCGGGAGTTGAACACCATCAGCAGCACCGCGAGGGCGTAGGGCGCGGCCGAGAGCAGGCCGGTGGTGCCGATACCAGTGGAGGAACCCGCCTTGACGATGGAGGGCAGCCAGAAGACGAAGCCGTAAACGCCCAGGCTCCAGAGCAGGTACTGAACCGCCAGCAGGATCACCGCCGGAGATCGCAGCGCGGCCAGGTAGGAACCGGTGCGTGCCGGTGTTCCCTGCTCGGTGGCCAGCGTCGGATGCTCGGCGGCGAGTGCGGTTTCCACCCGGTCGCGCTCCTGAGCGTTCAGCCATGGCGCCTCGCGCGGGTGGTCGCGAACCTGCCAGCGGAAGTAGAAGGCCCACAGTATCGCCGGGATGCCCTCGATCAGGAACATGCCACGCCATGAGGCGAACTCGACAAGGTAGCCGGACAGCGCGGAGAGCCACAGCACGGTCACCGGATTCCCGAGGATGAGGAAGGCGTTCGCCCTGCCGCGCTCCGGCTTGGTGAACCAGCGGGCGAGGAAGACCACGAGTGCGGGCAGCACGGCGGCTTCTACCGCTCCGAGCCCGAACCGGACCGCGATCAGCGCGGCCGCCGAGGACATCAGCCCTTGCAGGCTGGCCAGCACCCCCCAGGCGAGCACGCACCAGAAGATCAGGGTGCGCACACTGCGGCGGTCGGCGTAGATGACACCGGGTATCTGGAAGAGGAAGTACCCGAGGAAGAACGAGGCCGCGATCAGCGCGGAGGTGCCTCCGGTGATGCCGAGATCCTTCGCCATGCCGCTGGCCGAGGCGATGGAGAAGTTCGCGCGGTCGAGGTAGGCGAGGCTGTAGGTGACGAACACGATCGGGATCAGCCGGGCCCATCGCTGCCTGCTTGCTGCTGCCGCCACGTCGACCAGCGGGGTGCCGGGATCGCCGATGTGGTCTAGGGGTGCGTGGTTGCTGATCTGTCGTGCCATGTCCCCGCCTTCGCGGTATTCGAACTGTCCGCCGCTTCGTGAATAGTTTCCGAATAATGGAAATGCTTTCCGTAGTTCGGTGTAGAGTGTCGGCCAGTGTTGCTCGCCCGTCAAGGGAAACTCGCCCGTCAAGGGAAAGGTGCGGGCGGTCGGCGTGCCGGTGTGCGGCCCGGACGGCGTCGCGCAGGCCGCGCATCCCCACCGGCAGCTGACAGACACGGGTAACCGGATGGACCGGCGGTCCCGCCGTTGTCTACGCTGCGCAGCACAGTGTGGCGCCAGTACGAGGAGCGAGAAAACCGTGATCACCAGGATGTCGTCGCTGTTCCTGCGCACGTTACGGGAGGACCCCGCCGACGCCGAGGTGCCGAGTCATCGGCTGCTGCTGCGTGCCGGGTACGTCCGCCGCGTCGCCCCTGGCGGTTTCTCCTGGCTGCCGCTCGGCCTGCGGGTGTTGCGCAACATCGAGCGTGTGGTGCGCGAGGAGATGGACGGTATCGGCGCGCAAGAGATCCACTTTCCCGCGCTGCTGCCGCGCGAACCGTACGAGGCCACCGGCCGCTGGACGGAGTACGGCCCCAACCTGTTCCGGCTCACCGACCGCAGGGGAGCGGACTACCTGCTCGGGCCGACACACGAGGAACTGTTCACGCTGACGGTGAAGGGTGAGTACAACTCGTACAAGGATTACCCGGTGATGCTGTACCAGATCCAGACCAAGTACCGGGACGAGGCGCGCCCCCGCGCCGGCATCCTGCGTGGCCGCGAGTTCGTGATGAAGGATTCGTATTCCTTCGATCTCGATGACGAGGGGCTGGACCGCTCCTACCAGCTACACCGCCAGGCATACGTCCGTATCTTCGATCGGCTCGGGTTGAAGTACGTGATTGTGAAGGCCACCTCCGGTGCCATGGGGGGCTCCGCGTCGGAGGAGTTCCTCGCCGAGGCACCCAACGGCGAGGACACCTTCGTCCGCAGCACCGGCTCGGACTACGCGGCCAACGTGGAGGCGGTCGTCACACCGGCCCCCGAGTCAGCGTCCGTCGACGGTAGGCCGGAAGCCGTGGTGCACCACACACCGAACACCCCGACGATCGGGTCCCTTGTGGACTATCTGAACACCGAGGCTGAGCTCGGCAGGACGTTCCGCGCGGCGGACACGCTGAAAAACGTATTGCTCAAGATGCGTCAGCCGGGGACGGACGAGTGGGAGCTGCTGGCGGTCGGGCTGGCCGGTGATCGCGAAGTTGACATCAAGCGGCTGGAAGCATCGCTGGAACCGGCCGAGGTCGCGTTGCTTGAGGAGTCCGACTTCGCGGCCAACCCGTTCCTGGTGAAGGGATATATCGGGCCGAAAGCCCTGGTGGAGAACAAGATCCGCTACCTGGTCGATCCGAGGGTCGTGCCGGGTACGGCCTGGGTGACCGGTGCCGACAAGCGCGACCATCACGTGGTCGACCTGCTGTGTGGCCGTGACTTCACGCCGGACGGCACGATCGAGGCCGCCGAGGTCCGCGAGGGCGACGCGTCACCGGACGGTACCGGCACGCTGGTCACCGCACGTGGGATCGAGATCGGCCATGTGTTCCAGTTGGGAAGGAAGTACTCCGACGCGTTCTCGCTGGACGCGCTCGGGCCGGACGCCAAGCCGATCCGCATCACCATGGGCTCCTACGGCGTCGGCGTTTCCCGCCTGGTGGCAGCGATCGCAGAGCAGAGCCACGACGACATCGGGCTCGTCTGGCCACGCGAGGTCGCGCCGGCAGACGTGCACGTGGTTATCACGGGTAAGGACGGCGCCGTCGCAGACGGTGCGGAGAAGCTGGCGGCCGAACTCTCCGACGCGGGGCTCTCGGTCATCCTCGACGACCGGAAGTCCAGCCCCGGCGTGAAATTCGCCGACGCCGAGCTCATCGGCGTCCCCACGATCGTTGTCGTCGGCCGTGGGCTGGCGAACGGCGTAGTCGAGGTGAAGGACCGCCGCACCGGCGATCGCACCGAGGTGTCCGTCGGCGAAGCGGTCGAGCAGTTGGTTGCGCTCGTTCACGGCTGAACGTGGCTTACGGCGGTCTATCCCGCGGCGAGCCGGACCATGAATGTCGCCGACGGGACCACTTTCCCCGTCGCATAGGTCGACAATCGCGGCGAGGATGTGCCGAGGCGAGAGGCGAGATCGGCGCGGCTCATTTCCGATCGGGCAATGGCGGCGCCGATCTCTGCGGCAACGGCCTCGCGTTCCTGCGCCGCTGCTCGCTCGCGCGCGCGATGACACGTTCCATGAGGTCGGCGACCCCGTAGGGTCGTGAGTGGCTGTGGATCTCCTCGATTTGTCGCGCCGTCCGGCCCAGGGGATCCCCTTGGATCGCGGTCGCCAAGCGCTGCCAGTGCTGCAGGTCGCCGCGTTCCAGCGCGGCTTGGACGGCCTCGGTTGGCCATTCTCCTACCGGGTCGTCAGGGCTGGTGCTCGCATTGCGAAAGGAGAGCGTCATCTTGTCACGTCTCCTGCTCGACCATCGCCGAGGCGACAGCGCCGCACATGTCGCGAGCCTGATTCCAATCCGACCATCGTGCCGCCAGCACGGCTGCGGCGTCGGCGACGCCATAGCGGTCGGCGAGCGCTGCCACATCCAGATAGTCCCTTGTCTGGTTGCGTCCTACGATGAGGAATCCCTTGATGCGCAGCGTTTCTTCGGCGGAGGGAACACGGAGCATGCGCCGATCCTTTGTAGGTGCGCGGTCTCAACCCTGCAGCAGGCTCAGGCGGACGCGGCGGGTCGGGTTGTCGACGTTGGTGTCTACCAGGCAGATGGACTGCCAGGTGCCCAGCGCCAAGTCGCCGCCGAGCACCGGGATCGTGGCGTAGGGAGGTAGCAGCGCTGGCAGCACATGGTCGCGGCCATGTCCCGGCGAACCGTGCCGGTGCCGCCAGCGGTCGTCGCGCGGCAGCAGTTCGCGCAGCACTGCGAGCAGATCGTCGTCGCTGCCCGCGCCGGTTTCCAGTATCGCCAGCCCCGCGGTCGCGTGCGGCACCCAGACGTGCAGCATGCCGTCGCCGTTCACCGGGGACAGAAATCGCCTGCACTCGCCGGTCAGGTCCACCACGATCTCGGCGGCACCGGTGCGGATCTCGATCTCCTCGCTGCGCATGCGTTTCACGGTAACGTGCGAGTCGTGCGCCAGGCCTTCGGACAACTCTTCGACATCCAACCCGGCTACCTGAACACGACGGCAATCGGTGTGCCGCCGGTCGCCGCGGCGGACGCGGTACGTGACGCTGTCGAGAAATGGCGCACCGGCAGTGCACGGCCAGCCGAATTCGACGAGTGGGTGGTCGAGGCGCGGCATGCGTTCGCCGACTTGATCGGGGTCGCAGCCACCGATGTCGCCATCGGTGCCAGCGTGTCGCAGGTTGCCGGCCTGGTCGCCGCGAGCATGCCGCGCGGTGCGAGCGTGCTGGTCGCGCGTGGGGAATTCACCAGTGTCACCTTTCCGTTCGCCGCCCAGGGGGACTTGCGGCTGACCGAGGTCGAACTCGACGACCTGGTATCCCGGGCGCCGGAGCACGATGTGGTCGCGGTGAGCGTCGCGCAGTCCGCCGACGGCAGGGTGGTCGATCTGGTGGGGCTGGCCGCCGCGGCGAGCGCCTCGGGCACCCGGATCATGCTGGACGTCACCCAAGCTGCAGGTTGGCTGCCGTTACGGCTGGACTGGGCCGACTGGGTGGTTGGCTGTGGCTACAAGTGGCTGATGTCCCCGCGTGGCGCCAGCTGGCTCGCGGTACGGCGTGATCGGCGGGAAGAGCTGGTCGCGCACTCGGCGAACTGGTACGCGGGCGAGGACCGCTGGGCCTCGATATACGGGCTGCCGCTGCGGCTGGCGGCCGATGCCCGGGGCCTTGACCTCTCTCCGGTGTGGTTTTCGCACCTCGGCGCCGGTGTGGTGATGCCGTGGCTCGCCAAGCTGGACATGGCGCAGGTGCGTGAGCACTGCGTTGGCCTTGCTGACGCCCTGCTGACGGGCCTGGATCTACCAACGGCTGGCAGTGCCATCGTCTCGGTCGGGCTGCCGGGGGCGGATCGTGCACTGGCCGAAGCCGGGGTGGTGGCGAGCACCAGGGCAGAACGGGCGAGGCTGGCGTTCCACCTGTACAACACCGTCGAGGACGTCGAGCTAGCGTTGTCCGCGTTGCGACCCCTACGCGCGTGATCACTCGAACCGGTTACGGTGGCAGCCGTGTCAGAGCCGAATCATCCGGCCGAGTCAAGGGACCCGGATACCGCACCCCTGCCGCGGGTGCCGCCGAGTGGTACCGCCGTGATGCCTGCGGTGCACGGCGAGCTCCCGCAGGTGCCTCGGCATCCACAACCCGCGGCAGGCAGGCCGCAGCAGGCCACGCAGGCACCGCACGCCGCGACGGCTCCGTATTCACCCAGCGCCGACAATCACCCCGGCCCGCGGCCACCGCGCTCCCGCCGGGGTATGCGGCGGTACCTGCTGCCCGCCGTCGCACTGGTCGCGGTAGCTGTGGTCTCCGGGCTGTTGTGGTCGGTGGTCAACCGGCCGTCGCATGACGCGACCACAACCGTCCCCGCTACCACCTCGGTGCCCGCGGGCAAGTACCAGTTCACCCAGGCCCACGGCACGGTCGTCGACAGCGACTGCGTCGCCCACTCCTACGGTAAGGCCAAGCAGTTCCTTAGCAAGACCCGATGCCAGCGGCTCACCAGGACGCTGTACACCACCACGGCCGACGGCGTTGAGGTGTTCAGCTCTGTCTCGGCTGTGCGGATGGCCGACGCGAGTGCGGCGGCCGGGCTGGAACAGCTCACCGACCGCAACAACACCGGTAACATCACCGATCTCGTCAAGGACGGCGTCACCGCACCAGGCGCGCCGAAGGAACTGGCCGGGGGCGGCTACGCCTCCAGCCGCGACGGCCGCCTCGTCACGATCGTGGAATCCAAACCAGCCGAAGGCAAGAAGCTGTCCGACCAGGTGCTCACCGGCGTCAGCCGCGACGCCCTCCGCCTTGCAGGCAGGTAGTTTGGGCTGAAAGTGGCTCTTGTTCCCAAGACGTGCACGAACGCCACTTTCAGTACCCTCAACGACACAAGAGCCACTTTCAGCCGGGTAGCGCGATGCCAGCAGGCGAGGTGCCGACCGCCATCCGCCACCTGGTCTGCCGCACTGCCGCGGATGTCAGCGCGTCGAGCGCGGTGCGTCGCAGCGAAGCGTTGTCGGTTCGCTCCAACACCGCCAGCCATGCCGTCGTGGCGTCGGACTCCGCCGCGACCGCGGCCGCCATCGCCGAGGCGGAGTCGGTCACCGGCTTCGGCGGAACGTAGGACGCCGCCGCAGCGTCGGGGGAGGCGCCGGAGTCCCGCAACAACCTCTCGGTCGAGTCCCGAAGCGCGCGGTGCGCGGTCTCGTAACCTGCGGCTGACTGCGCGTGCTTGCCGGTCAGGAACGCGCTGAGCAGCCCGTAGGTCCAGATCGCGGCATGCTCCGCGGCCAGTGCCTGCTGCAGCGCACCCACCGTGTCCTTGGGCAGTGGTGCCTGAGGCGGCGCGGTCATGTCAGCGCCTCGCGCAGGCTCGCGCAGCCCGCCGCGACTGAACCGACCAGCCCCGCCCGATATCTCGGTAGCGAGGGGACCATGGCGGAGGCGTTGCGCTGGGCGGTGCCGAGCGACTGGGAAACCTGACGTACGGCGGCGGTCTTGTCGGCAGGCACCGCGGGTGCGGCCGGTGTGGTTGTCGGGGCGGCCGACGCGGCGCTTCCGGCGGCCCGCTTGATCTCCCGCCGCAGCACCCTCGCGTGCTTGTCGCGCGCCCGCCCGACACCGGCGACCTCGACGAGATCAGGGAATCGCCTGGCGACGGCCCACGCCCCGGCGGCATCGGCGTCGGCGGCGTCGGCCAGTGTCACCAGCGGATCGGGGCCCGACCTACCCTGCCCGCCGCAGCCTGAGAGCGATACCGTGGCAAGCACCGATGCCGTAGCGGCTCCGGCGAGGAGCATTGCCCTTCGCGGCATACCGCGCGGGACTTCCGATGGAGCTTGGCGCATGGTGGACCATCCTGCCAGGTGCTTCCTGGCCGACCGCGGCGTGCCGATGATCGTCGCGCGCTGCGGTCTCACCGAAACGAGATACGCTGTGTAGCCGCGACCGTCGCCGATAGCGCCGGTCGTAGGTGGTGCGTGCCTTGGTGGCCGGCACCAGCGGCTGACAGTGTCAAAGCGACGAGACAGACAGGGGAACGATCAGGTGTCCGACCAGCAGCACCGTGGTGAGGGAATCGCCGCGCGCCTGGAGCCGGTTGTGGCCGAGGCGGTGGCCACGATCGGGTTCGATCTGGACTCCCTGGATGTCCAGCAGGCAGGTAGACGCAGGCTGGTCAAGGTCGTCGTGGACGGCGACGATGGGGTGGATCTTGACGACGTGGCGAGAGCGAGCCGAGCGGTTGCCGCGGTGCTCGACGAGCAGGACGCGGTGCTGGCAGGTCCGTACACCCTTGAGGTGACATCTCCGGGGGTCGATCGTCCACTGACCTGCGGGCGGCACTGGCGCCGCGCGCGGATGCGGCTGGTCAAGCTGCGCGATCACGCGGGCGGCGTGCGCCTGGGCAGGGTGGGGGACTGCGACGAGCACGGTGTGCGTCTGCTGATCGATGGCGCGCTGCAGCGGGTGCAGTACTCCGACATCGCACACGCGAAGGTGGAGATCGAGTTCCGGCAGCCGCCTGCCAGTGAGCTGGCACTGCTGGAAGCAGGCAAGAAGGAGGACCCGAAGTGAACGTCGACATCGCTGCCTTGCGGGCGATCGAGCGGGACAAGGACATCCCCTTCGAAACCGTGCTGGAAACCATCGAGTCCGCACTGCTGACCGCCTACAAGCACACCGAAGGGCATCAACCGCACGCCAGGGTCGAGGTCGATCGCAAAACCGGCATGGTGCGCGTGCTGGCGCACGAAATGGCAGACGAGGGTGTGCCAGGCCAGGAATGGGACGACACCCCGCAGGGCTTCGGCAGGATCGCCGCGACCACTGCCAGGCAGGTGATCCTGCAGCGGCTGCGTGACGCCGAGCATGAGAAGACCTACGGCGAGTTCGCGGCCAAGGAGGGCGAGATCATCGGGGGCACGGTGCAGCGGGACGCCAGGGCGAACTCGCGCGGCATGGTGGTCGTCGGCATCGGCGGTGAGATGGAGGGCGTGCTGCCGCCCGCCGAGCAGGTGCCCGGCGAGCGGTACGAGCACGGCTCGCGGTTGAAGTGCTACGTCGTCGGTGTCAGCAGGGGTGCGCGCGGCACGCAGGTCACCCTGTCGCGCACCCACCCCAACCTGGTGCGCAAGCTGTTCGCGCTGGAGGTGCCGGAGATCGCCGACGGCGTCGTGGAGATCGCGGCGGTGGCGCGGGAAGCGGGGCACCGGTCCAAGATCGCGGTGCGCTCCACCGTCGCAGGGGTGAACGCCAAGGGATCCTGCATCGGGCCGATGGGTGCTCGGGTGCGCAACGTGATGAGTGAGCTGGCAGGCGAGAAGATCGACATCATCGACCATTCCGAGGACTCCGCTGAGTTCGTTGGCAACGCGCTGTCGCCGGCGAAGGTGGTCTCCGTGCGGGTGCTCGACGAGCGAGCGAGGACAGCCAGGGTGGTGGTGCCTGACTTCCAGCTCTCGCTCGCGATCGGCAAGGAGGGCCAGAACGCGAGGCTGGCCGCCAGGCTGACGGGTTGGCGGATCGATATCCGCAGTGATGCGGCGCCGGAGGATGCCCCGGTCCACACTGCGACCGCGGTCGCAGCCGGTCCTGACGAAGCGGCGCACCCGCCTGTGGCGCCGGCATCCGGTTCGTCTGAGTGAGCCGGAACAGGCTAGACTGGTCTGTGGTTCAACGTGAGGGAACCTCGGCGCCCCGTGTGTCCAGCCGCTCCGTCCCGCCTCGGCGAGGTCCGGAGCGGACATGCATCGGTTGCCGCTCCCGCGCGTTGGCCATAGAGCTGCTGCGCGTGGTGGCCGTGGACGGGATACTCGTCCCGGACGTCCGGCGTCGGCACCCTGGCCGGGGATCGTGGATTCATCCCGACCGGGAATGCCTGCGCAACGCCGATCGGCGGCGGGCGTTCCCCAGGGCACTCCGGGTACCAGGGCCGCTCGACGCCACCGGTGTGTTCGACTACCTCGAACGGCAGTTGTCAGTGATGTCAGGACCAGAAAGCAGGTCGACCCGTCATGAGTCAGCCGTGAAGCTGAAGCCATGAACGCGCGACGATAGGACGAGGTCGACGGTTTTGCCGCCGGCCTCCCCAGGACAGGAGAGCAGTGGCAGGCAAGGCCCGCGTGCATGAGCTCGCTAAAGAGCTCGGTGTCACCAGTAAACAGGTACTCGCTAAGCTGGCTGAGCAGGGCGAGTACGTCAAATCCGCGTCCTCGACGGTGGAGGCACCAGTTGCCCGCCGGTTGCGGGACGCCATAGGTGGTGCCCCCGCAAAGGCGGCGAAGCCCAACGGTGCCAAGCCTGCTCAGCAGGCGAATGCGGCACCAGCAACGGCTGCGTCGACGAAGGCGTCGACGAAGGCGCCGACGGCAGGGCAGTCGGCTGGGCCCACTTCGGTGAAGCCCGCGGCGCCAGGCCCGAAGCCGGCTCCGAAGCCGACGGCCGCACCCGCAGCGCCGGAACAACCCGCCGCGGCCGAGCCCGCAGCGGAGCAGCCCGTGGCCAAGCCCGCCGCGGCGCAGCAGGGCGGGCATGCCGTGGTGCCGCCGCGGCCGCAGTCGCCGAAGCCAGGGCCGCACAAGCCCCGTGTCGGTAACAACCCGTTCGGTGTCGGTGCGCCGCCCGCCCGCCCGAGCGCACCTCGCCCCGGTGGCGAGCGCCCGCAGCGCTCGGGTGAGGGGCGCCCAGGTGCGGCGCCGAGGCCGGGCGGTGGCCAAGGCGGCTCGCGTGCCACACCAGGCAACATGCCGCCTCGTCCGAATCCCGGCATGATGCCGACCCGACCCGCCCGGCCTGGCCCCGGCGGTGGCCGTGGCGGTCCCGGCGGTGGCCCAGGTGGCGGTCGGGGTGGCCCAGGTGGCGGTCGGGGTGCTCCCGGTGGCGGTGGCGGTGGTTTCCGTGGCGGTCCTGGTGGCGGTGCTCCCGGTGGCGGTGGCGGTGGTTTCCGTGGCGGTCCTGGTGGCGGTGCTCCCG
>JBOHEL010000029.1:0-20021 GCA_050700995.1 Sciscionella sp.
GACGGCGCGTGGTGGTAGCTCCCCCGTACACCCCCCAGCACCACCTGTAAGGCACCGAGCGCACGAGCCTGCCCGGGAACCTCTGCTCAGCGTGGCATGACCCGCTGCATGTCCACTAAACATCGGCTAAACGCGCCTGGTGGGCGCCACTCTCGCCAGCTCGGCACGCACCTCGGCCGCGCGCGGCGACCCGATCTCCAGGTAACGCCGCAACGCGATCTCCAACTCGGCGCGGGCAGCCGCGTCCGCACCGCGCCCCCTCAGCGCGAGGCCGAGTACCTGCCTCCCGAACGCCTCAGCCAGCGCCAGATCCCGATCAGCCGCCATCGCAACCGCGAGCCTGGCAGTGCGCTCGGCCTCTGCGAACTCCCCGAGCAGCACCAGCATCTCCGCGAGATTAGCGGCGGACAGCGCGCCGGAATGCTGATCACCGCTGCGCCGATCCAGCTCGACGGCCTCCCGCTGGTGCTCGACCGCCTCAGCCAGCCTGCCGAGCTCCAGTTCGGCCTGCGCGACGTTGTTGAGCACCCAGGCCCGCAGTTGGGCCTCGTCATCCTCGCAGCGAGCCAGCAACTCGTGGCTGTGACGCAGCGACTCCGCGAACCGACCTGCGTCCCACAACACCGCCCCGAGCTGACTCAAACACAACCTGAGCAGCCCGGCATCCCCAAGCCGCGCGGCAAGCGTGAATGCCTCCTCGGCGTCGGCAACCGGGTCGCCACCCTTCGCGAGCCTGGTGCGCAGGGTCGACCGGCAAACCAGCATCTGCACCTGCCCTGCGATGTCACCAGCGACCCGTGCGGAGTCCATTCCGAGAATCAGCAGCGGCGGCCAGTCGTCGGGTAGCGGCCGCACCACCCGGTAGGCGTGCGCGATCTTGGCCAACTGCCATGCCTGACGGTGCCTGCCCGCAACCACCGCGGCCCGCTGCACGGCGAGCAGGTTGGGCCACTCGGCCTCGAACCAGCCCAGTACGAGTGCCGCCGAATCCAGCGTGGGTCCGACCGTCCCTTGGTACTCCTCGGTGAGATCCATACCGTCGATCGCCGGACCGAGCAGGCGCCTGGCGCGGTCACCGGTGACCAGGTAGTAGCGCAGTAGGCCGTGTAGTGCCGAGCATCGATCCTGCTCGGGGAGCGTCGCCGCGCATTCCCTCGCATACAGGCGCACCAGGTCGTGTGCGGCGAAGCGGCCCGCCACCGGTTCTGCGAGCAGGTTCGCGGCCACCAGCTCCCGCAGCGCCGACTCGGCCAACGAGTTCGCCGACCCGGACATCGCGGCCAATGCGTGCCCCCCGATCCACGGGCCCGGCGCGACACCGATCATGGTGAGCGCTGCGGCCCCCTCCTCCGAAAGACTCCGGTGTGATACCTGCAGCGCGGCGGGCACACCGGTGCCGAAGTCCTCCACATGCAGCGCGCCCAGCCTGGTGCGCTCGTCCGACAGCTCGGCGAGTACCCGCGTCGCGGCGTCAGGCGATCCGGTGGCGATCCTGGCTGCGACCACCCGCAGCGCCAGCGGCAGGTGGTCGCACAAACGCGAGATGCGGCGCGCGTCCGGTTCGGCAAGCCCGGCACCGGAAGCCGCCAACACCCGCATCGAATCGCGCTCGGACATGGTGTCCAGCTTCAGTAGCCGCGTCCCGCCACTTGCCATCAACCCGCCGAGCCGTCGTCTGCTCGTCACCAGCAGCAACGAGCCGCCACCCGGTATCAGCGGCCTGATCTGCTCGGAGTCCCGCGCGTCGTCCAGTAGCAGCAAGACTTTGCGCTCCGCCAGCAGCGAGCGGTACATCGCCGACCGCTCGTCAAGCTCCTCGGGGACATCCGCAGCGGCGACCCCGAGGGCCAGCAGGAAGTGCGTGAGCACCTGCTCAGGCGGCACCGGGGGGTGATTACGATCGAACCCACGCAGCGCGGCAAAAAGCCTGCCACCCGCGAAGCGATCGGCGACCCTGTGCGCCCAGGTCACCGCGAGCGCCGTCTTGCCTGCTCCAGCGGGACCACTGATGACCGCGACCGTGTTGACTCCGGTTCTGGCCTCCGCCGCTAGCAGTCCGTCGAGCCAGGCGATTTCTGATTCCCTGCCCGTGAAGTGCTCATCAGCACCCGGCAGCTGCGAAGGGACAACGACCGGTCCGCGCGGCGCGGGTGCTGCGGCAAGGGCAGGGTCATCCCGCAGCACCCGCTGATAGAGCCTGATCAGCGCTGGACCGGGGTCGATGCCCAGCTCGACACCGACGCTGTGCTGGAATTTTCGGTAGCACTTCAATGCCTCCGCGCGGCGCCCAGACCGGTAGAGCGCGAGCATCAGCTGTGCCACACCACGCTCGAAGTACGGGTACTCAAGCAGCAGCGTGCGTAGTTGCCCGATCACCTCGACGGCCCGCCCGAGCTCAAGTTCGGCTTCGATGCGCTCGGAGATCACCGCGAGCCGCAGGTCCTCGATGTCGGAGACCACGGCCAACTCCGTAAGCTCGGGGAGCACCGGGCCATGCCACAGCGTTTCGGCAGCCGCCAGAAGTTCCACCCGCTCGCCTGCCGGACGCCCTCGGGCCTGCCGCAGCAACGACCTCGCCCGGTGCAGATCCACCACGGAGGTCTCAGCCGCTAGCAGGTAGCCGGGCGGACGAGTGATGATTGTCACATCACCACCGGGAGCGTGGGTCTCGATCAGGCGCCGGAGCCTGGAGACATAGCCCTGCACGATCGTGCGCGCCGTGGCAGGCGGGCGCTCCCCCCACAGCACGTCGACGATCCGATCCAGCGAAACGACCTGGTTGACCTGCAACGCGAACAATGCCAGCAGGCCGCGCTGCCTCGGACCGCCGAGATCTACCTCCCTGGCGCCCACCAGCATCCGCGCGGGGCCGAGTACGCCGAAGTGCAACCCACCACCGGTTTCCAACCGTTCGGGATCGCTCACGGCCATGACCGTACTCGCAGGCACCGCCCCGCTCTGCCGGTTCGCGACAAGCGGCCTGATGCATAAGAACGGCCGGTATGCCCCCGTTCCCGATTCGGGTGGCACACCGGCCGCATTCCACGATCTTGGCCCACAGCGGTCCGGGCCTCACCCCGAGGCAGAGTTCCCGAGCTGCTGTAAACCAATGCCACAAGGGCATCACCGATCGAAGAAAATTGTGGAGCAGACACTGCCCGCGTCGACTCCGCAACGTTGCGTAGACAACATATCAGGTGACGGTGATCATGTCACACCCCATCCGATCATCGCTTCAGCGGCACGATGTGCCTGCTCGCTACGAATTCCGGCCGTGGCCGCTTTGCAGAGAACGGCTCGATCAGCTCGTTCTCCACGCTGTTGAACACCAGGAAGATGTTCGAGCGCGGGTAGGGGGTGATGTTGTTGCCCGACCCATGCATGATGTTCGAGTCGAAGAACAACGCCGACCCGGCATTACCGGTGAACTGGTCGATACCGTGCTCGGCGGCGAGCTTGGTGACGACATCCCGAGTCGGTACGCCGACGCGCTGATCCCGCAGCGACGACTTGTAATTGTCGTCAGGAGTCTCGCCAGGGCAGGAGACGTAGGTCCAGTGCGAACCCGGCATCACCATCAGCCCGCCGTTGAACGGGTAGTTGTCGGCCAGCGCGATCGAGCAACTGACCGCGCGGGGTGTAGGCATCCCATCCTCGGCATGCCAGGTCTCGAAGTCCGAGTGCCAGTAGAAGCCGGTGCCCTTGAAGCCCGGCATGTAGTTCACCCTGGTCTGGTGCAGGTACACCTCGGAGCCGAGGATCTGCTCAGCCCTGTCCAGTATCCGAGGATCGCGCGCGAGCTCGGCGATCAGCGTGCTCAGCCGGTGCACCTCGAAGATTGACCGCACCTCACCGGAGGTCTTCTCGGTGATCGTGCGCTCATCTGCCTTGACTTCATCGTCCCGCGTCAAGCGCTGTAGCTCGGCCCAGTAGGTCTGCACTTCCGCTGGCGAGAGCAGGCCCTCTACCACCGAATAACCCCGACTGTCATGTGCCGCCAGGCTTGCCTGGTCGATCGGCCCGTCGGCGCTGCCTGGCCACACGGTGGGATCCGTTCGCTCGACCAGCCGCGCCGAGTTGCCCGTTCTGGTCGGATAGCGATCTTCGACTTGCGTGTCGGTGACTGTCATTCGCCGCCTCCTACGATCCTCAGATAGTTGTGTCGGTCGCTCCGTTCGTGGTGGGTTCCGCCGGTCAGCCGGTAGCGGCCGCGGTGCCGGTGTCCTCGACGACCAGCGGGTATACGCCGTTCTCGTCGTGAACTTCCTTGCCGGTGACCGGAGGGTTGAACACGCAAACGCACTTGATCTCGGTCTTCGGCCGGACCTGGTGCTTGTCGTGGTCGTTGAGCAGGTAGAGGGTGCCCGGGCCGAGCGGGAAGGTCTCGCCGGTCTCGGTGTTGGTGATCTCGCCCTCGCCCGAGGTGACGAACACGGCCTCAATGTGGTTGGCGTACCAGAAGTCATTCACCGTGCCCGCGTACAGCGTGGTCTCATGGACGGAGAAGCCCACGCCCTCCCTCGCCAGGATGATCCGCTTGCTGCGCCAGTTCGGCGTCTTGATGTCATCGTCGGTGCCCTCGACATCCCCAAGCGAACGAACGATCATGTTGCCTCCAGTCTTGGTTCGGTGCCGCTCGCATCGCCCTCAGGCATAGGCGCGCCTTTGGGACGGTGCGATACGCAGGTCTCCTCTATATCAGCCGCAGACCGCGCGGACCGAATCCGCGATGAGCTCAAGGCCCTGTTCGAGCTCGCTGTCACTGAGTGTCAGCGGCGGCAGCAGCTTGACGACCTCGCTGGAGGGGCCTGAGGTCTCCAGCAGCAGGCCCCGCTCAAATGCCGCGGTGGTGACCTTGTCGGCCAGTTCTCCGCTGGGGAACTGCAACCCGCGCGCCAGGCCGCGGCCCTTGGCGATCAGCCCGAGGTGCGGGTAACGCTCCGCGATCTCCCGCAGCACGCGCCCGACGCGTTCCCCCTTGGCCAGCGTGCTCTTCTCCAGGTCGTCGTCGGTCCAGTAGGTCTTGATCGCTTCCGTCGCGGTGATGAACGCCGGGTTGATACCGCGGAATGTGCCGTTGTGCTCGCCAGGCTCCCAGGTGTCGAGGTCTCGACGGATGAGCGTCAGTGCCATCGGCAGCCCGTAAGCGCCGATCGACTTCGACAGCGTCACGATGTCAGGCTTGATCCCAGCCGCCTCGAAGCTGAAGAACGGTCCGGTACGCCCGCAGCCCATCTGTACGTCGTCGACGATCAGCAGGATGTCGTGGCGGGCACACAGTTCGTTGAGGCCCCGCAGCCACTCCACCCGCGCGGCGTTGATACCGCCCTCGCCCTGCACCGTTTCCACGATCACGGCGGCTGGGTCGTTCAGCCCGCTGCCGGAGTCCTGCAGCAAGCGTTCGAAGAACAGGAAGTCCGGCGTCTGGCCGTCGAAATAGTTGTCGTAGGGCATCGGTGTCGCGTGCACGAGAGGGATACCGGCGCCACCACGTTTCATGGAGTTACCTGTCACCGACAGCGCACCCAGCGTCATACCGTGGAAGGCATTGGTGAAATTGATGATCGCTTCCCTGCCGGTCACCTTTCGGGCGAGCTTGAGCGCCGCCTCCACTGCCGTGGTACCCGCAGGGCCGGGGAAAGCGATCTTATAGTCCAGCTCACGCGGCTTCATGATGTGATCATCGAAGGTCTGCAGGAAGTCCCGCTTCGCGACGGTGCTCATGTCCAGGCCGTGAGTGACGCCATCTCGCTGGATGTACTCGATGAGGGCCTGCTTCAGCACCGGGTTGTTGTGGCCGTAGTTCAGCGCACCGGCACCGGCGAAGAAGTCGAGGTATCCCTTGCCGTCCTCGTCATATATCCAGGAGCCGCTTGCCCGATCGAACACCGTCGGCCAGTTGCGGCAGTAGCTGCGAACCTCGGACTCAAGAGTTTCGAATACAGTCACGTTTCGTTCGTCCAATCAAACGGTAGGCGGTAAGTAGCTCTGCGCACGGCCCGAGCTAGGTGAACGGCCCGATCCGATACATCTGCTCTGCTTCATGCTCGTCAGGGAAGTCGTCGGCGCGGAGAAACGCCGAGGTCTCGATCGCCGCTGACCGACGCTTGGCGAAGGACTCGAACAGTGCGATCGAAGCCGGATTGTCAGGGGTGATCGTCGTGTCCAGGTAACGCACTCCCCGCTCGATCAATCGATCAGCCAGGCTGTCAAGCAGCGCACCGGCCAGCCCCTTACCCCGCTGCGACGAGTCGACCGCCACCTGCCACACCAGCACCGTGTCCGGCACTGTTCGCCTGAGGTAGCCGATCACGAACCCGACCGGCGTCGCACCGACCCTCGCGACCACTGTCGTGTCCGCGAAATCGCGGCACCACAGCAAGTACATATAGGAGGAGTTCAGATCAAGCTTGCCGGAGTCTCGGGCTATTCGCCACAGGAAGGCACCGTCAGCGTCAGTTGGCGGCCCGATGAACACGCGTTCACCAGCCGCTGTAGCCGAACCATTTCCAGACATGCCGAAGTAACGTAACAGAGCGCGGCGCGATAAATCAGGCGAGCGATCCCGCATCGGCCGCTCTACCTGCAGATTTTCCATACCCCACGTGAGAAGAACGACAGATCCGTTCCGATCTGTCGGCGCCCCGGGTACCCTGGGTGGGCTGGCCTCCTTCAGGATCTCAACCTGGGCTCTCGCGGTGTCCTGTACCGGCCGATGGTGCCAACACCCGGTGGTCACGTCTACCCGATCCGTCGGCTTTGCGGTATTCAATCGTTGCGGCCCTGTGACCTACAGGTCACTGTACGCGTCAGCGTCGCGCCAGCAACGGTATGCGGCCACCCGCGAGCACGGCTTCGATCTGGCGCTCCGACAGGCGGTGCCGCAAGGTGTACTGCTCGTCCTTCGTGGCATTGCGCACCGTCAACTCCTGCTGGGAGGGCAACCCGTCCCGCGCCCCTTCCAGCACCAGCGTGTCACCGACGGTGATGCGGTCGTAGTCGGCAGGCTCGACGAACTCCAACGCAAGGATCCCGAAATTCGCCAGATTCTGCCAGTGGATCCTGGCGAACGACTTGGCGATCACGGCTCGCAGCCCGAGGTACCTGGGGGCGATCGCCGCATGTTCGCGCGAGGAACCCTGACCATAGTTCTCGCCGCCGACCACGAAATGCCCGCTGCCACCGGCCAGTTCCCTGGCGTTCGCCGGATACGCCTCGTCGATGCGGGTGAAGGTGAACTCCGCGAGCTTCGGCACGTTCGAGCGGAACGGCAGCGCCATCGCCCCCGCTGGGGAGATCTCGTCGGTGGAGATGTCGTCGCCAACCTTCAGCAGCACCGGCGCCTCGATGCGCTCAGGCAACGGCTCGAAATCCGGCAGCGCGGAGATGTTCGGCCCCTTCACCAACTCCACGCCGCCTGACTCCACCTCGGGCAATGGCGCCACCAGCATCGAAGTGTTCACGGTAGCCTGTTCCGGTAGCGCAAGCAGCGGGTAGTCCATCCCCTGCTTCTCGGCGAAGTCGCGCGGATCTGTGATCATCCCGGCCAGCGCGGAGGCTGCGGCGGTCTCCGGTGAGCACAACCACACCGAGTCCTCCTTGGTGCCGGATCGGCCAGGGAAGTTCCTCGGCATCGTGCGCAAGGAGTTCCTGCCGACGGCGGGCGCCTGGCCCATACCGATGCAGCCCATACATCCCGCCTGGTGGATGCGCGCGCCGGCCGCGATCAGTTCGAAGGTGGCGCCCATCCTGGTGAGGTCGGAGAAGATCTCCCGGGAGGTCGGGTTCACATCGAAGCTGACCTCGTCGCTGGTCTGCCGCCCCGCGACCATCGCGGCGGCGATGGCGAAGTCCCGCAGGCCAGGGTTCGCCGAGGAGCCGATCACAACCTGGCTGATCGGCTCTCCGGCGACCTCCCGCACGCTCACGACGTTCCCAGGCGAGGACGGCTTGGCTATCAACGGTTCTATTGTGGACAGATCGATCTCGTCGGTCTGGTCGTAGCCTGCGTCGGAGTCCGCGCGCAACTCATGGAAATCATGTTCCCTGCCCTCGGCGCGAAGGAAGTCCCTCACCGCGTCGTCGGCAGGGAACACGGTGGTGGTGGCGCCAAGCTCCGCACCCATATTGGCGATCACATGCCGGTCCATCGCGGTAAGCGTCGCCACCCCCTCACCGTGGTATTCGATGATCCGGTTCAGCCCGCCCTTCACGCCGTGCCTGCGCAGCATCTCCAGGATGACATCCTTCGCCGACGTCCACGGCGACAGCTCGCCGGTCAGCCGCACGCCCCAAATCTCGGGCATCCGCACGTACAGCGGCTCGCCGGCGATGGCCAATGCCACCTCAAGACCGCCGACGCCGATCGCCAGCATGCCGAGCGACCCAGCCGCGGGAGTGTGCGAATCCGAGCCCACCATCGACTTGCCCGGCACGCCGAAGCGCTGCATGTGCGTGGGGTGCGACACACCATTACCAGCCTTGGAGAACCACAGTCCGTATCGCAGGCAAGCCGATCGCAGGAACTCGTGATCCTGCGCGTTCCTATCGTCGGCCTGCAGCAGGTTGTGATCGACGTACTGGGCGGAGAGCTCGGTGCGGGCCCTGCGCAGCCCCATCGCCTCCAGTTCCTGCATCACCAGCGTTCCGGTGGCGTCCTGGGTCAACGTCTGGTCGATGCGCAGGCCGATCTCCTCGCCTGGCTCGGCGCGGCCGCTCACCAGATGCGATTCGATCAGCTTCCTGGCGACGTTACGTCCCATGACGGATCCCTTCGACGACACTCGCTCGGGCGACGGCCTCCCCATTGTCGCCCGGTTACCCACATCCTGCCGTGGTCAAACTCCCACGTCCCTCGGCGGTGATGGGCGATACTGCGGGCATGCGTGGGCACCTGGTCAGTACGAATCGAACGTCGCACAAGCCGGAAAGGGCTACGGCGCAGCGGTTGCTGCGGGAAGGCGAGCTGCTCTGGCTCGACGTGGAGAGCAACGAACCGGACGTGATGGCCTTGCTCGCGGAGGTATTCACCCTGCATCCGTTGGCCCTGAAACACGTCGTTACCCGTGATCAGCGTCCCAAACTGGAAGAATATGACGATTTCGTGCATCTCATCGTCTACCTCGCGCAAGCCGTCGATCAGCCAGCGGTCGAGGTGCACTGCTTCTACTCCGAGAAGTTCCTGATCACACTGCATCACGGTGCTTGCGCGGCGTTGACGGATCTGGCCGAGCACCTGCCGAAGCCAAAAGACACGCGGGTCGCGGCCCGGCTCGTGCTGCTCTACCAGTTGCTTGCGGTGATGACGGACAGCTTCCTACCGGTGCTCTCGGAATTCGACGACAACATCGACAACATGCACGACGCGATCATCGCGAGGCCGACCAGTCGGCAACTGACCGAACTGTCCACCATGAAACGGTGGCTGGCTGGGATGCGCAGGGTCGTCCTGCCGATGCGCGATATGCTCGCAAGGATCACCGCGGGTTCCGTTGACATACCCGCAATGGACGCCGAAGCAGAGCGGTACTTCCGTGACCTCTACAGTCATCTGATCCGAATCGGCGATGTCATCGACGGCCACCGCGATCTGCTCACCAACTGCATGGACGTCTACATGTCGATGCAGTCCAACCGGATGAATATGATCATGAAGCAACTCACGATCGCCGCGACGGTGTTCCTACCGCTGACCTTTCTCACCGGGTTCTTCGGCCAGAACTTCTCCTGGTTGACCGAGCACCTTTCCGGACTGGTGACTTTCCTCGTCTTCGGCCTCGGCACCGAAGTGGTCGCGGTGGCCGCCCTATGGCTCTGGTTCCGAGGCAAGCGCTGGCTATAACGACCGGGACCCGTACAAGCGGCCCCCGAAGCGCATGGCGTCGGGGGCCGCTTGCCTGTGGTGTCACTTCTTAGGCATCAATACGCTGTCGATGAGGTACACCGTGGCGTTCGCGGTCTGCACGTTGCCGCAGACGACCTTCGCGGAGCCGTCGACGGTGTAGCTCTGACCGGAGCCATTGGAGGTGATGGTCGTCTTCGCCAGCGACTGGAAGTTACCAGAGGCGAGCTCGGCCGGGGTGATCTTCTTGCCGACCACGTGGCCTTCCAGCAGCTTGGCAAGCCCGGCCTTGTCGGCCAGCACCTTGTTCAGCTGGTCCTTCGGGATCTTGGCGAAAGCGGAATTGACCGGCGCGAAGACGGTGATGCCCTTGGCGCTGTTCAGGGTGTCCACCAGCCCTGCCTTCTTCACCGCGGTGACCAGAGTGGACAGGACCGGGTTGTTGCTCGCGGCGGTCGCGACCGGGGCGGTGGACATACCCTTGAAACTTCCGGCGCCGGTCTTGGGGACCGCACCACAGGCGGGTCCGAACTGATCGCCTGCCGCAGAGGCGTTCGTGCTCGGTGCGCTTGCGGAGCTGCTGGCAGGAGCGCTCGCTGCGCCGCTGGAGCTCGAACCGGAGGACGAGCCGCCGCTGCCACAAGCGGCCAGTCCGGTCAGTGCAACGCCGGCCGTCAAGGCTACGACGATTCGTTTGATCTGCATGGATCTACCTTTCTCATTTCTTTTTCTCAGCTGGTCACGTTGACCAGTACGGAATGCCAGCCGGTGGCGCCGCTGGGGAAAACCCCCATGCGGTGCTCCGGCTGCATGTGGCCTGCCCCATCGGCGGCACGCACCTGAATCTGGTGCGAGCCAGGAGTTGCCTGCCACGTTGTGCGCCACTGGCGCCACAGATCGGTCCCGGCAGCGGTGGTGAGCTCCGTCTCCTGCCACGGGCCGTTGTCGACACGGAACTGCACGGTGCTGATCCCACGGTGCAACGCCCAAGCGACGCCAGCCACAGTCGCCGGACCTGGCTTAACCTGGGCGAACGGTTTCGGCACATCGATGCGTGATGCGGTCCTGGCCTCGCCGTCGCGGACATAGCCGCGCCGCACCCAGTACGCCTTTTCCGCGGCGAACGTTGTCAGGTTCAGGTCGTTGACCCATTTGGTTGCCGAGGCGTAACCATATAGGCCTGGCACGATGAGTCGCGCGGGGAATCCGTGCGCGATCGGAAGCGGCTCGCCGTTCATCCCGACGACGATGAGCGCCTCGCGGCCGTCCATGATCAGATCCGTCGGAGTGCCGATGGTCATACCGTCTACCGAGGACGACAGCAACTGGTCCGCACCGGAGTGCACGCCGGCCTCACGCAACAGTTCCGGCAACGAGACACCGAGCCACCTGGTGGTGCTCACGTACGGGCCGCCGATTTCGTTGGACACGCAACACAACGTCATATCCCGTTCGATCAACTTCCGATCCAGCAGATCGCGGAAGGTGAGCTGCATTGGCCGATCGACCGACCCGTGCACGTTCAATGACCATTGTTCGACAGGTACCTGCGGCAGTGTCAGGTCATAGTCCACTCGGTAGAAGTCGCGGTTGGAAGTACGAAACGGCGATAGCCCTGGCACAGAAAACTGGTATCCGGGAGGCAGCGGCTTGGCGGGCACCACGGGCGCAGGCAGGCGGATCCGTGCCCGGGAGGCAGTGACGTCGAAGCGACTCGACAAGAGCAACCTGCCCCCGGCAACGCCAGCGGCGGCGACGACGACCATGCCGGCACCTGTGGCCAGCACGGCGCGACGGCTGCGTGTCGGGGCGCCAGCCGCGGGTTCGGTTGTCGCCACGGCGCGCCTGCTGCGCAGCGTAACCAGCAACCACAGCGCGAGACCCCCTACCACCGCGGCGACCGCGGAAGGCACTGCCGCTACTACGCCCGAGCCGGTGGCCGCTGCGACGACACCGACGACGCCGAGCAGCACGACCAGCGTGACACCGACCGCCAGCCGCCGGCGTGCCAGCAGACCGGCGACCGCCGCGAGCACCACCAGCACGACCAGTACTGTGATGATGAGCACCAGCTTGTCGTTGCTGCCGAACTGCTTGATCGCGAAGTCCTTCAGCGAGCCGGGCACGAGATTGATAGCCGCGCTGCCGACGGCGACCACCGGAGAGGAATCCGGGCCGACGAAACCCGCTACGAACTCGGCGACGCCAAGGGCGAAAGCGGCGGCCACCAAGCCAAGCAGCGCGGCGATTCCCCCCTCACGCCACCCGCCAGCGCGTCCCGCAGGCCGCTCTCCTCGCCGTTGCATGCCCGGTAGTTCGTGGCACGCTCTGTTACGGATGGGTGCGAGTTCAGGATGCACCCGATCGTGTTCACGGACCCATCCGCCCGCGCCGCAGCTCCGAATAGCACCTAACGCGCGATACTGGCTGTACGGAGGGAGCACGATGAGCGACCGTGTGCGGTCAGTACGCAGGCTCGGCGACGATGAGGTAGGGCCACCGAGCGCCGAAGAGCTGCTGCAGCGCGTCACGCGTGGCGACCAGGCCGCGTTCGGCCAGCTCTATGACCGGCTCGCCGCCCCGGTATTCGGCGTGATTACCAGGGTGATCCGCAACCCGGCGCAGTCCGAGGAGGTCACCCAGGAGGTCATGGTGGAGGTGTGGCGCAAATCCAACCAATACGCCGCCACTCGCGGCAGCGTGCAAAGCTGGGTGCTGACCATGGCCCACCGGCGCGCCGTCGACCGGGTGCGTTCCGAACAGTCGGCGAGCGATCGCGAGGTGCGGGCCGGGCGACTATCTGCCGATCGGCCGTTCGACGAGGTCGCCGAGAACACGGTCGCGAAGCTCGAGCGGGAGCGAGTCAGGCACTGCCTGTCCGCGCTGACCGAGCTACAGCGTGAGTCGGTGACGCTGGCCTACTACTCCGGCTACACCTACCGGGAAGTAGCCGAACTGCTGCATTCCCCGCTCGGCACGGTAAAGACGCGGTTGAGAGATGGGCTGATCAGATTGCGTGATTGTCTGGGGGTGGCACGATGAGCGCCGAACTGCACACGTTGGCAGGGGCATACGCACTGGACGCGCTCACCGACACCGAGCGGATAGCTTTCGAACGTCACCTCACCGAATGTATCGCGTGCAGCCAGGAGGTCCGCGAATTGCGTGAGACCGCGGCCCAACTCGGTGCCGCGGTCGCGATACAGCCTCCTGATCTGCTTCGGCAGAAAGTACTTACCGAGGTCGCCCACACCAGGCAGCAGTCGCCAGGCGACATGGTCGGCACCCGTCGATCGGCGCGCAGCCGCCGCTGGACGATGCGGGCAGGAAGTCTCATCGCGGCCGCCGCGGTGGTCGCCGCGATCGTGCTCGGCGTCCAGGTCGCCCAGACACAGCAGCGACTGCATACCGCGCAGCAGCAACTGGCGACGATCAGCTCCGTACTCGGTGCGGGCGACGCGACAACGACCAACGGCACCGGCGCTCACGGCGGCGCGGGGACGGCCGTGCTTTCCCCCAGCCATCACGAGGTCGTCATGATGTTCTCCAAGCTGCCGCCACTGGCCAGCGACCGGACATACCAGGTCTGGCAGCTTGGACCGGGTGGTCCACATTCGGCAGGACTGCTGCGATCGAACGGCCCGACCCACTGGCAGACAGTGGTGGCCGATGCGGTGACCGGGGCGAACAAGGTCGGCGTCACGGTGGAACCCGCGGGCGGATCCAAACAGCCAAGCGACCACATCGCGATGCTCTTCAACCTCGGCTGACCGCCCACCCCCCACGCGCCCGCCCGCCCGCTTTCCTGGCTGGACGCCAAGGTCGGGGGTGGGGGAGAAATAGCCCACAGTTATCCGTGCTCTACGCGGACGATCTGCGCGGCTCGTCTGACGTCCTCGAAAACCCTCAGTTATCCACAGTCTGTTCTGACCGCAGATTTCAAATCACCACTTGACAACTGACGTGTCAACCAGGTTGGGTAAACTGCGGGCTTTTCCCCCACGTGTCACGCGGGCTTGCGGAGGGAGAACTGCCAGTCGTCGAGGTAGCCGGATCGGAAGCCGGCTTCGCTGTACGCCAGGTAGAACTCCCACATGCGACGAAAGGTTTCGTCAAAACCGAGTGTGCTGATCTCCTCCCAGCGTGCTGAGAAACGATGGCGCCAGCGACGCAACGTGTGTGCGTAATCCATACCGAGCGACCGGCATTCGGTAATACGCATTCCCGTATATTGCCGGAGGGTATCCTCGATTGCCCGCACCGAAGGGCACATTCCACCTGGAAAGATATATTTGTGGATCCAGGTGTAGGAATCCCTGGTGGCGAGCATCCGGTCGTGCGGCATCGTGATGGCCTGCAGGCCCATCCTGCCCCCAGGGCGAAGGACCCGGTCCACTGTGCTGAAGAAGGTCTGCCAGTAGTCGATCCCGACCGCTTCGATCATCTCGACGCTGACCACGGCATCGTAACTGCCAGTCGCCTGGCGATAGTCACGTAGTTGCACCTCGACGCGGTCCGAGACGCCCGCCTGCTGAGCCCGGCTCCTGGCAAGGGATGCCTGCTCAGGCGAGATCGTCACCGAGGTCACAGTCGCGCCCCGTGCTGCTGCCCTGATCGCCAGCGCGCCCCAACCGGTGCCGATCTCAAGCACGGTGCTGCCCTCTCCCACACCCGCGTAATCGAGCACGCCGTCGATCTTGCGTCGCTGCGCGGCTGCGAGTTCCTCCTCAGGCGAGGCGAACCACGCAGCGGAGTAGGTCATGGTCTCGTCGAGGAACGTGGCGAACAGCTCGTTGGACAGGTCGTAGTGGCGGTGGATGTTCTCCCTGGCCCCCTGAACGCTGTTACGCTCGGTGTCCGGTTGGCGGTGGTCAACCAGGCGGCGCAGGTTCTGCAACACCGGCGGCACCAGCGTCGTGAGCCGTCTTGCGAATGGCGTCAGCAGTTCGGCGGGTTCTGCGCTGGTCCAGTCCCCCGCCATATACGCTTCGCCGAAGCCGATCTTGGCGTCCTTGCCGAGCCGGTGGAAGAATTCCCTCGGGCGTACCAGCGACATCGTTGGCGCGCTGACATCGCCGGCACCAAGTTGCCCACCATCTGGTAGCAGTATCCGTACCGGAAGGTCACGCACCGCATGCCGGAACAGCGCTCGCGCAATGCGCGCGCGCATAGGTGAGTACGGCGCGGATGCCAATCCGGGCCAACGGTCTGTCAGCAGGGCGGTCATCGAGTCCTTACCTTTCTCCCTGGGTGCCCGGTTCTCGGCACGACAGGAATTCCACGCAGCCACAGGGCGATGCCCCGAATACGAATTGTCGCGGCGACCCGTTGCGGCGCCAGCGGATGCCGGAGCAACATCCGAACTAATGCAAGTGCTCCAGCGTGGCGCCGCTCGCCGTTAACCACAGCGGTCATCGGGGTACCTCCGCCTTGATGCAACGCAACGGTGATCGCAAGCCGGTCACCGGGTTCGGGCACGTGCATCCGATAATACCCGCCCATCTCCAGGAACGGCGAGACGTAGAACTCCTTGCGCGTCACCGCATTTCCGTTGGCGTCTGGCCGCAACAGGTAGCAGTGCAGCTGATGGTAGGTGTTGTGGACCTCCGCTACCACGCATTCCAGCTCGCCATCGCGGCGATAGCACCAATACACCGTCAGCGGATTGAACACGTAGCCGAGCACCCGCGCACCCGCCAACATCAGTACCTTCCCCCCAGGCAGGTCGATACCCTGATCGGTGAGCCAGCAATCCAGGTTCGCGCGGATGCTGCGTTGCGCGTCGCCCATATGGTCGCGGGCGTCGAAGCCTGCGAACGGCCGGAGCATGCGCGGCAGCTTCGGCAAGTTGTCAAGGTCGACAAGCCACAGGTAGTACCGGTGGCGGAACGAGGTAGACAGCCGTTGCCGCCGGATGTGGCGCACACTCGTTTCGTACAGCGCGGGGGTTCTCACGACCATCCCGACCCGAACCCTTCGGCGGCACGCACGCCAGACACGCAGCCGTCCTCATGGAAGCCCCACCCGTGGTACGCCCCGGCGTAAGCCGTAACAGCGTCGTTCAGCCTAGGCAAGGCCCGTTGCGCCCCAACGGAATCGGCCGTGTATATGGGGTGTTCATATGTCATCCGTGCGATGACAGTGGCCGGATCAATGTCGCCGGTCGCATTCAGCGTCACCAGGTGCGCGTCAGGGCCGGGCAACCGCATCAGCCTGCTCATATCGTAGCTGACAAGCACGCTACCTGGTTCGGAACGGCATCCAGGTTTGCGATAGTTCCACGACGCACGCGCACCGTCTGCTACCGGCAACACGCCGGTGTCGCGATGCAGCCAAGTCTCGTTACGGGAATAGCGGAACGCGCCAAGCGTGCGACGTTCCGGTCCCGTCGGATCAGCCAGCAGTCGCAGCGCCTGATCGGCGTGCGTTGCGATCACCACGCGCTCCACGTGGTGCGGTTGATCCCCGTCGTCGCGCACCTCGACGCCGTCGGGGTGTCGGCGTATGGAGCGCACCGGGGTCGCGAGGTGGACGGCAGTCAGCTCCTTGACCGCGCGCTGGACATAACTGCGCGACCCGCCCGTCACGGTTCGCCACGGTGGTGCACCGGCGATGGACAGCATCCCGTGATGCTGCAGGAAGGCGAACAGGTAGCGCGCGGGGTAGCGCCCGCTGGTGGCCGGATCCGAGGACCACACCGCCGATACCAACGGCAGCAACAGGTGGTCCACAAAGTACCTGGAATACCCACCTGCCTTGACGAACTCCGAGAGCGTCATCTCGGCGCGCTGCGGGTTGGCGAGCATCCGCCGGGCGTCACGGTGGAATCTCGGCAGCTCGGAAAGCATCCGCAGGTAGGCGGGCCGCAACAGGGCACGCGGTTGCGCCCTGAGCCCGGCGACCCCCTTGCCGCCCGCGTATTCCAGACCGCACCCGTCACAGCGCACGCTCATCGACATCTCCGACGGCTGGGTCCGCACACCCAACTCACCGAACAACCGTAGCAAGTTGGGATATGTGCGCTCGTTGTGCACGATGAAGCCGGTATCCACCCGCAGGTTCGCACCGTCCGATGTGGATACGTCGTGGGTGTGCGCGTGCCCACCGGGCCGATCGTCGGCCTCGAAGAGCAGCACGTCGTATCGTCGCTGCAGTAGATAGGCGGCCGTCAGGCCCGACACACCGCTGCCGATCACCGCCACCCGTTCCCGGCTCATCGTTGACACTGTTCGATCCGGAGCGAGGTCAGCGCTATCACGTCGGCGAGGAACTCCAGCACGAGCCCGACCCAGCGACTCGACCGCCGCAACATGGCGTGCCCGGAGCCGGGCACGGAAAGCCAGCTGACGCCGGCGCTCTCGGCGAACCGGCGAGATGCCGCGGCGTCGGTCCACCGATCGCGGTCGCCGTGTACCAGCAGAATCGTGCGTCCGGCAAGCTGCGCCATCGGCTCGCCGGGTTCGATCCACGGTGCCAGCGCGCATACCGCTCTGATATCGGGTTCGGCAGCCAGCCGTAAGGCCACCCGACCACCCATTGAATGCCCGACCAGCGCTACGGGTACGCCAGGAAACCGGGCGCGCAGCCGCTCGATCGCCCAGAGCGTGTCGAGGACAGGGTCCTGGTGTGGTTCGTTCCAGCCGCGCCTGCGGTAGCGCAGTAGCGCCACAGCCACGTTCTCGCCACGGCAGGCGCCAGCCAGCCTGCTCGCGAACTGGACCATACGCAGGTAGGCTAGTTGACTGCGCCGTACCGGCCCCTCGCCGCGAGCGCGGCCGCCGTGCAGGACCAGGACGAGCAACCTCGGCCCCGTCGGCCGCGGCTTGGCCATCCACGACAGTTGCGGCCTTCGCCGATCGGCGTCGAATCGCTGCGAGTTCACGCCGGTAATTCGGCGCGGCGGCGGCCGCGGATGGGTCGCGTGAGCCCGTTCACCTCCGCGCACCAATCCGAGAGGTTGACCTGGCTCGAATAGACGGGTACCGAGTGAGGAGAGTGATGCGCGTGGCAGGTGCGGCGCAGGACGTGACGAACGCGGTGTCGAAGCTGCTCGGTGCACCGTTGCCGGTAGGCGTCCGGGCTTGGGATGGCAGCAGGGCGGGCCCCACCGACGCTCCGCAGGTGGTGTTGCGCTCACGGCGGGCCCTGCGACATCTGATGTGGAGTCCCGGCGAGCTCGGGCTCGCGCGCGCCTACGTGTCCGGTGAGCTCGATGTGGAGGGCGATCTCTCCGATGGCTTGCGCCGCTTCTGGGTGCTGGCCAGGCAGCGGCCTCATGTCACCGGTCACCGGACGCTTCCCGACCGGCTCGGCGCACTGCGGGTCGCGGCAAGGCGCGGCGCTATCGGCCCTCGGCCGCGCCCGCCCGCGGAAGAGGCGAGGCTCACCGGGCGACTGCACAGCAGCCGAAGGGACCGAGCCGCGATCGCACATCACTATGATCACGGAAACCACTTCTACCAGCTGGTTCTCGACCCTCAGATGGCTTACTCCTGTGGCTACTGGACATCCACCGAGCCGGACTACACGCTGGAGGACGCGCAGCGGGACAAACTAGAACTGATCTGCCGCAAGCTCGGCTTGCGACCAGGAATGCGGCTGCTTGACGTCGGCTGCGGCTGGGGCTCACTGCTGATGCACGCCGTGCAACATCACGGGGTGAGTGCGGTGGGCGTGACGCTGTCCGCTCAGCAGGCAGAATTCATCCGCCGTCGCGCCACGGATTTGGAGCTGCACGGCAAGGTCGAGGTGCGGCTTCAGGATTACCGAGAGTTGACGCCCGAGCAGTTCGGCGGTGGCCGGTTCGATGCGCTCGCTTCGGTGGAAATGGGTGAGCACGTCGGCGAGGAGCACTACCCGCGGTACGCGGCGACGCTGGCGGGCATGCTCCTGCCGACGGGAAGGCTGCTACTGCAACAGATGTCGCGCGGCGCGGTGGCGCCAGGCGGCGGCGCGTTCATCGAGTCCTATATCGCGCCGGATATGACGATGCGCCCGCTGTCCGCGACACTAGCGCATCTCGAGCGCGCAGGCCTTGAGGTGCGCGGAGTCCAGGCGATGCGTGAGCATTACGTCCGCACCATTGACGCTTGGGCTCACACTCTTGAGCAGAACTGGGACGAGGTGGTAGCGGACGGCGGTGAGGGCCACGCGCGGGTATGGCGGCTTTACCTCGCAGGCGGCTCACTGGCGTTCGAGGAGAACCGGATGGGCGTCGACCAGATCCTCGCGGTGCGGCCTGCCGAAGAAGGCCGCAGCGGTTTCTCACTGCTGAACACGGACTGAGGCGTGGACGTCGGGGCGTTCGGCGAGAACTTGGCGATCAGCGCGGCCGTAGTCGTGGCAGTTCTGGTGGTGAGCTTCGCGGTCACGGTGCTGCGTCGCAGGTTCGACACCATCGACACAGCATGGGGCCTCGGGTTCGCTGCGGTCGGCGTACTCGGCTGCGTGCTGGCACCTGGCGCCTGGCGGAGCTGGCTTGTCGCGATCTTGACCGTGCTGTGGGGTGTCCGGCTCGCGCGGCATATCCACCACCGCAACTCGCTGCGCGGCGAAGACCCCCGCTATGCCGAGATTGCCGAACGGGCAGGCGAGCATCCGTACCGCCACCTGCTGCTGGTGGTATATCCGGTGCAGGGCGCGGTGATGTGGCTGGTATCGACGCCACTGGTCGCCGCCGCACATGTCGACGCGCGGTTCGGCCCGCTCGATGCGCTTGGCATCGTGGTGTGGCTGATAGGTCTCTGTTTCGAGGTGGTCGGCGACGCACAGCTTGCCCGGTTCAAAGCGGACCCGGCCAACGACGGCACGGTCATGGATCGGGGGCTGTGGCGATTCTCTCGACACCCCAACTATTTCGGCGACGCCTGCGTCTGGTGGGGGTTGTACCTCATCGCCTGCCACCACTGGATCGCGATACTCACGATTGTCGGACCGCTCGTGATGACCTACCTGCTCGCGCGAGGCACGGGTAAACCGTTGACAGAGAAACATATGAGGGAGACCCGGCCCGGATATGCTGACTATATCGGGCGCACCAGTGGCTTCCTGCCATTGCCACCTAGAAATCGTGTGGTTAGGTAGAGAGGGCCATTCAGAACGATCGACGTCAGTGCACTTCCCAGGCGATCACTTCTGTCGAAGCTGAACGTCTCCGCAGGTCAGCGACCGTGAGTACTTT
>JBOHEL010000030.1:0-19851 GCA_050700995.1 Sciscionella sp.
TGGCGACAGGTAAGGCGACCCCGCCGTCGCTCGAACCATACCCCTAACCCGTACCACCCATCGGCACGATTCGTGGCGACACGAAACTAGTCGTGACTGCACTGGCGAACATATACCCCCTTAGGGTATAAAGGTGGCACGGCGCCTCGTTCCCCTGGTTGACCTCACCGGCCGCGCGGGACGCCCCAGCAGACAGGAGCACACATCATGCGTGGCTACACCGAAAACAAGGATGACCACCTGCGCCGCCTGCGGCGGATCGAAGGCCAGATCCGGGGCCTGCAAAGGATGATCGAGAACGACGAGTACTGCATCGACATTCTCACCCAGGTGTCCGCGTCGACAAGGGGCTTGCAGGCGGTGTCGATCGCATTGCTCGACGAGCACCTTCGGCACTGCGTGACCGAGGCCATCTCGGAGGGTGGGGCCGAAGCCGACGAAAAGATCGAAGAGGCCAGCAAGGCGATCGCCCGGCTGGTGCGCTCCTGAGAAGAACACCACTGACAGGGAAGAGGTATCAGCGATGACCGAGGCCACCTACACCGTTACCGGCATGACCTGCGAGCACTGCGTGCGCTCGGTCACCGAGGAGATCAGCGAGATCTCCGGCGTCAAGGGCGTGGACGTGGCGCTTGAGACCGGGCGCGTCACGGTGACCAGCGAGTCGCCGGTGCCGGTCGACGCCGTGCGTTCGGCGGTGACCGAGGCCGGATACCAGCTCGCCGAGCACTGAAGGCGCCATCGAGAGGGTCCACTTCCATGAGCAGGAGGCACATCTGATGAGCTCCACCACGCGCGACACATCTGAGGGCACGTCGCACGAGATCGAGTTGTCGCTGGGTGGGATGACCTGTGCCTCCTGCGCGAACCGCATCGAGCGCAAGCTCAACAACGTCGACGGTGTGGCGGCATCGGTCAACTACGCCACCGAGAAGGCCCGCGTCGCCTACCCGGCGACGGTGAGCACCGAGGACCTGGTGCGCGTTGTCGAGGCCGCCGGTTACACCGCGAACCTGCCGGCATCGCCTGAATCGGCGCGCGAGGAAACCTGGTCCGCCGAGGCCGACCCGACGGTGTCACTGCGGCAGCGGCTGGTCGTCTCGGCGGTGCTGGCGGTCCCGGTGATCGTGCTGGCCATGGTGCCCGCGTTGCAGTTCACGTACTGGCAGTGGCTCTCGCTCACGCTGGCGGCGCCGGTGATCGTGTGGGGCGCCTGGCCGTTTCATCGGGCGACCTGGACCAACCTGCGCCACGGCACCGCCACGATGGACACGCTGATTTCGTTGGGGGTTGGCGCGGCGTTCGGGTGGTCGCTCTACGCGCTGTTCTTCGGCACCGCGGGGCATCCGGGGATGCGCCACGGCTTCGAGCTCACCGCGGGTGCTGGCAGCGGCGGCGGCAATATTTACCTTGAGGTCGCCGCGGGTGTCACCGTGTTTATCCTCGCAGGACGCTACTTCGAGGCCCGTTCCAAGCGGCGCTCCGGTGCCGCGCTGCGCGCGCTGCTCGCGATGGGCGCGAAGGACGTCGCGGTACTGCGCGAGGGCGTCGAGGTGCGCGTCGACACCAGTGAACTGCGTGTCGGGGATCGCTTCGTGGTGCGGCCGGGGGAGAAGATCGCCACCGACGGCGTCATCGAGGAGGGCAGTTCCGCGGTCGACGCGAGCATGCTCACCGGCGAATCCGTCCCGGTCGAGGTGCGCCCCGGCGACTCGGTGGTGGGTGCGACCGTGAATGCCGGTGGCAGGCTGCTGATCCGCGCGAGCAGGGTCGGTTCGGACACGCAACTGGCGCAGATGGCCAAGCTCGTCGAACAAGCCCAGACCGGCAAGGCCGCGGTACAGCGCCTGGCCGACCGGATCTCCGGCGTGTTCGTACCGATCGTCATCGCTATCGCGATCATCACGCTCATCGTCTGGCTAGCGACCGGTTCCGGCGTGGCCGCCGCGTTCACCGCCGCCGTCGCCGTGCTGATCATCGCCTGCCCGTGCGCGCTCGGACTGGCCACCCCCACGGCCCTGCTCGTCGGGACCGGGCGGGGCGCCCAGCTCGGCATCCTGATCAAAGGCCCCGAGGTACTGGAATCCACCCGCAAGGTCGACACCGTGGTGTTGGACAAGACCGGCACCGTCACCACCGGGCAGATGAGCCTGCTCGACGTGCACACCGCCGACGGCGTCGACCCCCACGAGGCACTGCGAGTCGCGGGGGCACTGGAAAACTCCTCCGAACACCCGATCGCCAAAGCCATCTCGGCAGCCGCCGCCGAGCGGGGAGGCGAACTACCCGCCGCCGAGGATTTCGGCAACATCGAGGGGCTCGGGGTGCGGGGCGTCGTCGAAGGGCGAGCCGCCCTGGTGGGCCGCACGACGCTGCTCGAAGAATGGTCGATCACGCTCGACGAGCAACTCGCCGAGGCCAAGCACGAAGCAGAACTCAAGGGGCGCACCGCGGTCACCGTCGCCTGGGACGGCAAAGCTCGCGCCGTCCTCGTCGTCGCCGACTCCGTCAAACCCACTTCCGCCGAGGCGGTGCGGGGGCTGCGGGGGCTCGGACTGCGTCCGATCCTGCTCACCGGGGACAACCAGGCCGCAGCGACCGCCGTGGCAACCGAGGTCGGCATCGACGAGGTGATCGCAGAGGTATTGCCCAGGGACAAGGTCGACGTGATACGCAAGCTACAAGCCGATCACCGGACCGTGGCGATGGTCGGGGACGGCGTCAACGACGCCGCCGCACTGGCGCAGGCAGATCTCGGCCTCGCCATGGGCACCGGCACCGACGTGGCCATCGAAGCCAGCGACCTTACCCTCGTCCGCGGCGACCTGCGAGCCGCAGTAGACGCCATCCGGCTGGCACGACGCACCCTCGCCACCATCAAGGGCAACCTGTTCTGGGCCTTCGCCTACAACGTCGCCGCACTACCACTGGCCGCCCTCGGACTGCTCAACCCCATGATCGCCGGTGCCGCCATGGCGTTCTCCAGCGCGTTCGTCGTCTCCAACAGCCTACGACTACGCCGATTCACCACCGTGCTTCACACGCCGCACGGAGGTACGTAACAGGCAGGCGAAGGAGCGTGTCTGCTCGACGGTGGATGGACGTTCAGCGGCCGGGGCGGGGGGCGGTGGCCGCGGCGTCGGACGGCGCGGACTCGGGGGGAGTGCCTGCCTCCCGTTCGGCCACGCTGTCGGGGAAGGCGCGCAGTAGCCGGGAGAAACGGCGGACCGCTTTGGCGGCACCGCGAATGTCGATGCCCAGCCGCGCGGCGTGTTCCGGCGCGGGGTCACGGACGAACTGGGTCCAGGCGTCGGTGCCCGAGGCGACTGTCACGTCGGGTGCCTCGGTTGGCTCGGCCGTCCGCAGCGACCAGTGCTCGCCGTCGCATTCGATGAGGTACCCATCGTCGCCGCTGAACCGGAAATGCCAGCGCGCGGGCGCACGGTCCTGCGTGGTCCGCTCGATGACCTGGGTGATGGCTCGCAGCAGGTGCTCGATGTGCAGCGGTTCTCCTTGACGAGGCGGGCGCCACGCGTGGTTCATGCCCCACCAGCTCAATGCGTCGATGGCGGGCCCGAGATCGTTCCCGGCGCCGGTTAGGCGGTACCAGACCTCGCGGCGGCCCGGTTCGCGGTCTGCTGCGACGACGCCGATCGCCTGCAGTTCGAGCAGTCGCTGGGTCAGCGTCTTCGGGGTGATGCCGCGCAGCCGGTCCGCCAGGTCGGTGAAGCGCTTGGCGCCGCTGAGCAGGTCACGTACGACGAGCAGGCTCCATCGATCGCCGACACACTCCAGCGCACGGGCGAGCAGACAGAAGTGGTTGTAGGTGCGCACGTTCCTAACCATGCCTGGATAATACTAGTTGACAGATACTAGACATAAGCTACTATCTTATAGATATTAATCCACATGAGACGCCAGGCAGGTCGATGGTATGCGGCTTCAAGTCGAGGAGCGGTGTCATGTATGAGCTACCGGGATATGTATGGGCATTAGTGCTCATCGGCGTCGTCGGCATTCCGCTCGCGATGTGCGGCGTGCCGTATCGCGGCGCGGTATCCGCGCGCCTCGGCCGAGGCCGTGCTGCCAGGATCGCCGCTGGGGCAGTGGTGGTGTTGGGCGGCTCGCTCACCCTCAGCGCCATGCTGGTGGCCGGTGGTGCCTACCGACAGCACGTCAGTGGGTTCCGGCCCTGGTTGGGGTTGGCGTTGGCCTCGGGCCTTTCCGGCCGCTCGACGTCACACCGTCAACCGTGCCGCTGAGCCTGCTGCCACTCGCGCTGGTGGCGACGATGGCGGTGTCCTTGGCGATAGCACTGCACATCGTTTCGCTGCGCGGCCTCGCCGATATCGATCTTGCCAGCCGTCACCAGCAAAGGATTGGAAGCATGTCATGAATGCCGTCCACGAGACCCACCACGCTGATCAGCAAGGCATCCTCATCGGCTGGGTGCGCCGGTACAACCTGCTCGTCGCCGTGTTCTTCGGCGGTCGACGCGGCGCGGTGAACAAGGCACTGGCCGCTGCCAGCGGCGCCCGCCTCGGGAGCCGGGCCCTCGACGTCGGCAGCGGGCCAGGGCGATTCGCCAGCGCGCTGGCCGCCGCCGTAGGAGCGCGCGGCTCGATCCTCGGCGTTGACCCGTCCGCTCCGATGGTCGACTATGCCAACCGACACGCGGGCAGGCAGGCCAACTGCGGCTTTGAGCTCGCCGCTGCCCAGTCGCTGGAGTTGCCGGACGCGCAGTTCGACGTGGTGACCTCGACGTTCGTGATGCATCATATTCCGCACGACCGTCGGGACGCGGCCATGGCCCACATGTTTCGGGTGCTGCGCCCAGGTGGGCGGTTGCTGATCGCCGATATGCATCCCACCGGGCGGCTGATTCCGTCGGTGGTTCGGCAGTTGAGCCGGATCGCCTCCCACAACGATGCCGACCCGTTAAAGGATGTCGACGTCCGTCGCTACATGGAGCCGTTGCGTGAAGCTGGTTTCACCGATCTCCGTTTCACCGTCCTCCGGCCATGGACCGGTTACCTCACCGCGACCAAGCCGGAGTGAGGCCCGGCGCCCATCGGGAAGGCCGCAGTTGTCCTTGCGGGTTTTCCGTGTGTGTGGCCCGTGCGGCGGCCGCGATCAGCGCCTTGCTCGGGCACGCTCCCGCCGTTGGCTCGATGCTGTGTGGGTGGAACCCGGTGCGTGCCTTCCGCCTTCCCCTCGCCTTCAGTTCGGGGGCCACGCCTAGCCACCGCACTTCGGCGCTTGGTGTATTACACTCTGCGGTATGAGTACGCTTACGATTCGCACTGACTCCGAGGTGGAGCGCGCTCTGGAGTCCCTGACCCGTGAGGGACACTCCCGTTCGGAGGCCGCCAGACTGGCGATCCTGGAAGCCGAGCGCGCGCATCGACGGGCGCGACTGCGGGCCGAGGCCGAGGACCTGCGCAGCGACCCCGAGGATGTTGCCGCATCACGGGAGTTGGCCGCGGAAATGGACGCGATCCGTGCGTGGTGATCTTTACCGGCTGAAAGCCCCCAAGGACGTCCGGGGCCACGAACAAGCCGCTGCTCGCTACGCCGTCGTGGTCCAATCCGACGACCTTCCACTGTCCACGTGGCTGATCGCACCGACCTCGACCGGACGGCGGGCGGCTTCCTTCCGTCCCGAAATCGAGATCAACGGTACCAAGACTCGCGTCATCGTCGAGCAACTGACCGTCGTCGACCCGCAGCTGCGTCTGGCCGAGTTCGCCGGTCGCCTTGACACCGCCGAGATGCACGCCGTCAACGCCGCACTCCAGGCGGTCCTCGGCCTGGATTGAGCGCGCCGCGACCACGTGCGGCGCCTGGCCAACGGCGTTACCGATCAGCAGGTCCGTTTGGCGGCGAAAGTGGTGGCGTAGCTGCTAGTTCACGCATGGGATGCCAGCCGCGGTGATCCGCGCCGGTTGCCCACTCGGCGCGGCCTGGGCGGCGGGCGTCGGTGCGGCCGCCGAGGTGGGAGCCGTTGTCGATCGCGTCGAGGCCTGGTGCTCGGGCCGCAGCAGGTTGGCCACCCACTGGCGGATCTGTGCGGGGTCGACGACGACGATCGAGGCGCCCCCTGCGGTGTGACCGGCTGGGTTGATGATCGGGATTGTGGTGAAGCGGACCCGTGCGGCATCGAGTCCGGCTAGTTGTCTGGCGAAGGTGATGACGTTCCAGCCGGGGTCGAGGATGAGGTTGTCGGACACCGCGCGCTGCAGGGCCTGTATCCGGGCGGGGTTGGTCAGCACGCCTGCCGAGAGCAGCTTGTCGGTGGCGGCCGCGAGAAATGCTTGTTGGCGGCGTTCCCGGTCCAGATCACCCCGGGGCAGGCCGTGGCGTTGTCGCACGAAGGCCAACGCGGTCGGTCCTGACAGTGTCTGGATCCCTGCCGGGAAGTGGGCGCCGGAGAAGTCCGGGTCGCTCACTGGGTGGGCGAGGCAAACCCGAACACCGCCGAGCGCGGTGGCGATCTGCGCGAAGCCAACCAGGTTGACCTCGGCATAGTGTTCGATGTGCAGGCCGGTCAGCCTTTGCACCGCAGCCACCAAAGCGCGGCTGCCCGCGGTCCTGGCCCGCCGGTTGATTTCCGCAGGGTCGCTGACCCCGCCCGCCCGCAACCAGGCCCTGGTGTCCGCCGCCGCTGCCGGGGCCACAGAGTTGATCTTGCCCATGCCCTGGCCAGGGATGGCGACGTAGGCATCGCGGGGAATCGAGAAGACGACCGCGGCACGTCCGTCAGCGGCGATGCGCGCCACCATGATCGTGTCGGTATTCGCCTCGCCCTGGTTGGCGCCCGCGTGCAACGACGCCAACAGCGTGGGCGGCAGCGGATCACCATGCGCGTCGCTGCGGCTGTCCACCCCGACCAACAGCACGTTCGTCAGGTGGCCGGGACCATGCGGCCCAGGCCGCGTCGAGGTCGTTGCCGGGGTGAGGACGTTGGCGCGCACCACGCCAGCCTGCAAATTTCGATAGCTGACCCACGCATATCCGCTGGCCCCCAGCACGAGTACCGAGACCAGCACGAGCAGTGCCTTGCCACACCGGCGGGCCCACGGCCGCCATCGCTGCCCGCGTCGGGTCCGTGCCCCGTCCCGCGCTGCGTCTCGACCGGCATCCGCCATCACGCCACACCTCGCTCGCCATTATTCGCCGCGATCCCCCGGAATGGATTGGCCAGCGGCGCCCGGTCGCCGTGGCCCTTCCCGGCAGCAGCACGTCCGAGTCGCGGCGACACAGACGGTGAACGAGCCCGGAAGTTGGGCGCTAGGCCAACCCGCACCCGGCGATGGCTTCGAACCCCTGACAACAAGCCGAAAACTGGCACCGCGTCATGGCGCGTCGGAACGCTCCACATCCGCAGGATGGGGCCAAAGGGTGAGGAACTGAAGGGAACCCGTTATGTCACGTATGTCCCGCGCGGCCTTGCGGTGGGTGGCGATCTCGTCTGCGTTCATCAACCTCGGCATCCACCTCGCACTCAGCAGCGACCACCTCAAGGAGAAGCTCTACATCGGGATATTGTTCATCGTCGGGTCGGCGCTGCTCGGCATGGTCATGATCGGGCTCGCCTCCGACCGTGACCGGTTGCGCACCCCAGCCTGGGTCGGGGGCGCTGTGGTGTGCGTGGTGGAATTCATCGCCTACGTGCTCAGCCGCACCAGCGGCCTCCCTGGTGGCTACCTCGAATCCTGGCTCGGCACCACCGAAGACCTGTTGGGCCTCGCCTCGCTGTTCGTGGAACTCGTCTTCCTCGGCTGCGCCGCCTGCTCGTTGACCACCGCACGCGGTCAGCACCGGGCAAGCGCGTGGTTGCCACTGCACGATCGCACCGCGCCGCTGGCCTGAGGTCACCCGTGTCGCCACGCACGCTCGGGCGCGGGTGAGCTCAGGCCCTCGGTCGCGGACGATCTCGGCGAGCAGTCCCGCGACGCGCTGGCGATGATCTACTACCGCGGCTACCCGACTAGGGCGCTGGCGCGCGCACGCCCTGCTATGCACCGCGCCGCGCGGGCCGCGGTAGGCGAGACCGGTCGGGATAGCGGCAATCCCGAGCGCACCGACAGGAAAGGCAATGCACCGTTCTCCCTCGTTGGAAACGGCGTACCACTAGGTGCTGGTATCGATGGTGGGCAATGCCGAGTTACGCCATTCGGGTAACTACCGTCGGGTAGTTAGCGATCGCATCCCTGCTTCGGCCGATACCCAAACCTCCGAGAGGTAACCGGCCTGTTTGCAGCATGACCTGGCCTTTCCTTGTGCGGCACTGCAGTGAAATGCGCGTTCAGGTGGCGGGGGGGGGGTATCACGAGCGAAACTTAGGCGGACGTAATTGACCCAGTTGGCCCATCCGAAACGTGGCGGGCCGCGAATAACAAATGTCTGGCGAGGTTCGCCTGCTGTGGTGGGAGGTAGCTCGAAGCGTGATCGAGACCAGCGATGGCGTGCGGGATGACGGCCTGATGTTGGCCGCCGCGCTACGCCATGTGCTGGTGATCCTCGGGTTCCTCGTCGGGTTGAGCGCGGCAGCGGCGGTGCTGGCCAACATCGCCCACGCCGACCCCGGTCCCTCGCCCAATTCCACTCAGGCCACCGCCGACTCGGGTTCCTCGACGACGTGGCTCAACCGCGCGACCCAACAGGTCGGCGGTGTGCTGCGGCGCGCAGCCCACCCGGCCCCATCGTCGAGCGCGACGCCAGCCAAGCCCGGAACCGCAGCGCCGCGCCGCGACCCGCAATCCGCACCCGCCGCGCCGCGACTGCAAGGACACACTCCCAGCACGCCGGTGGTCGCGCTCGCCACGGACACGCTTGCCCCGGTGACGGGGCCGCTCATCGATGACGTGCTGGCCCCGGTGGCGCCCGCGCTGCAGCCTATTACCGGACCCGTGATCTCGGCCGCAACCCCTGTGGTGACCCCCGTGGCGCGAGCGACCGGCAGCACCGGCGCAGTGGGGGTACTGGGCGGGGACACCACGGCCGCAACACCCCCCACCGCCTCCCACCCTGATCCGATGCCAACCCCGAAGGCCCCCGCCGCAGGAGTGAAACTCCCGAGCCCGCCTGCGGCGGGCCCCGCGCCCACCTCTGGCGCGACGGCGCCGATCGTCGGCAGCACGGTTCCGGTGGCAGGCAGCACTGTCGGGGGGCTGCCTGCCACCCAACCGAGCCGGTCGATGACCGCTGACTCCTGGTTGCCGGTTCCGCTCTTCGTTCCGGTCGGCGGCGGCTGGCCGCCCAATGCTCCCTTCACGCCGTCGTGGCCTGCCAACGTGCCGCAGGCGGTGATCAGCTCGGCCACCACCTCCGGGTCCTCCGTTGCTGGGCCAGGGGCGGTGGGTGCGTTGCAGCGCATCAGCGGACTGCCGGGCGATGCGGTCGGGCTCAGGCCGCGGCATCGTCGAGTTTTCGATCTTCCTTTGTGGTTGTTCTTCCCCCGCCATAGCCATCCCGGCTGATGGGTCCCGCAGCGAACCGTTGCGGACACGAGAACGGTTCCCACAGCTCGTGCTTTCCCATCCTTCGCGGACACCCGTCGCATGCGTGTGCGGTGTGGCTGCCTGCGGTTACGTAATGTATGGAAGGACACTTCTCATGCGAAAGTATGTGCGACACGGCCTGCTGGCCGTGGCGGTCTCCGGCGGGTTCGCCCTCGCCGTCGGCCAAGGGATGGCCAGCGCCGCCCCGGCTCCGGTCGGCGGATTGAACGACGCGACCAACGCGGTCACCTCGGTGACCTCCAATCTGGCCGGCGCCGAACACCACGGCACCGGCTGGATGAACAGCACCGGTTCCTCGGCGAACTCGGGTGCCGCCAACTCCTCGGGTAGCACCGGTTCGGGTGCGGCGGGCGGCAATGGCGGCAGCTCCGGTAACGGTGGGAACGCGGGTTCGTCGAACTCGGCGCGAAGCGGGAACTCCGGTGCCAGCGGCAATTCCGGTGCCACCGGCGGCAACTCCGCCTACGGGCTGTGTGTGCTCGCCCGCTGCGACACCAGCGTGAGCTCGGGTGACTCCGGGGACACCGGGAACACCGGTGCCACCGGGGATGCCAGTAACACCAGCACCACTGCGGGTGGGAACTCTGGGCGCGGCGGCAACGGTGGCAATGCCACTTCCGGCGCCAACGGCACCAACACCGCCAGCTCCGGCGACGCAGCCAGCTCCAGCAACAGTTCCGGTCTGGGAGGGCGCGCCAGCACCGGTTCCTCGGCGAACTCGGGTGCCGCCAACTCCTCGGGTAGCACCGGTTCGGGTGCGGCGGGCGGCAATGGCGGCAGCTCCGGTAACGGTGGGAACGCGGGTTCGTCGAACTCGGCGCGAAGCGGGAACTCCGGTGCCAGCGGCAATTCCGGTGCCACCGGCGGCAACTCCGCCTACGGGCTGTGTGTGCTCGCCCGCTGCGACACCAGCGTGAGCTCGGGTGACTCCGGGGACACCGGGAACACCGGTGCCACCGGGGATGCCAGTAACACCAGCACCACTGCGGGTGGGAACTCTGGGCGCGGCGGCAACGGTGGCAATGCCACTTCCGGCGCCAATGGCACCAACACCGCCAGCTCCGGCGACGCAGCCAGCTCCAGTAGCGCGCAGCAGCACCGGACATGGGGCTGGCATTGGAGCCCGAGCTGGGGCTGGCAGAACGTCACCGGGCGGATGACGAGCTCGTCGTCCTCACGCGGCGGGGCCGCTTCGGCGTCGGGTAACACCAGCTCGCAGGCCAACGGTGGCAACGGCGGCAGCACAGGAAACGGCGGGGCGGCTACCTCGACCAACACCGCCGTGTCAGGGAACTCCGGTGGCTCCGGGAACTCCGGTGCCACCGGCGGCAACTCTGTCTACGTGCTTAGCCTCGGCGGCCAATCCTGGTCGTGGGGCGACCGTTCCGGCTGGCACAACGGCGGCTGGGGCAGCGGTTCTGGTAGCTCCGGCTGGGGCAGTGGCGGCTGGCACCACCACGAAATCGGCCAGCCGATCACGGCGACGTCGGGTCGTTCCGGTGACACCGGGTCGACCGGGGCCACCGGCAAGGCGAGCAACGTGTCGCAGACGACCGGCGGGAACTCCGGTGCCGCGGGCAACGGTGGCAGCGGGGCCTCGCAGGCCTCCGGCAGCAACACCGCCGCCTCCGGAGACGCTGACTCCACCAGCACCAGCAGCGGTCGGCAGCACAGCCGCTACCAGCCGCTCTACCTGGTCAACGGCCACCACCACTCGAGGCAGAGCACCAGCACTCGCTCCTCCTCGAGCAGCGGGAACGCCTCGGCGTCTGGCAACACCAGCTCGCAGGCGACCGGCGGCAACGGTGGCAGCACCGGCAACGGTGGCGTCGCCACCTCGCGCAACACCGCCACGTCGGGCAACTCGGGTGACTCCGGCAACTCCGGGTCCACCGGTCACAACACCGCGGTGGTAGGCGGGTCGCAGCAGGGCCACTCCGGCGGTTGGCACTCCTACCGCCCCGAGGGCAGCCAGCACGCCACCACGGTGACGTCGGGTCGTTCCGGTGACACCGGCTCGACCGGGGCCACCGGCAAGGCGAGCAACGTGTCGCAGACGACCGGCGGGAACTCCGGTGCCGCGGGCAACGGTGGCAGCGGGGCCTCGCAGGCCTCCGGCAGCAACACAGCAGTCTCCGGCGACGCCGACTCGCAGAGTGCTAGCGCGGGCGCATAAGGACGCCAGGCGGGTGTGGGGGTACGCGTCAACCGGCGCATACCCCCACACCCACTCCCGGCATTTACCCAGGCGGTTGATGTGATGGATTCGCGATACGAGAGCGAGCAACCGGCGATCGACGGCGTCGACGATGGCGGACCGCGGCATGCCGGGATACCGTTTCAGTTCGGGATCCCACCTCGGCCAACCGACGAATGCTGCTGGCGCAACGGCTCGATATCGCCCACGGTGGAGTCGGCGATGACGCGCGCCTCGGCGGACCCATCGGCCTTCGGTGTGGTGTACCGCCACTGCTATGGGCTGGTCTTCGCTACGGTCCGCGCGGTGCTGCGGGATCACGCCCAGGCCGAGGAGGTCACCCAAGAGGTGTTCCTTGAAGTGTGGCGGCATGCCGATCGTTACCACCCGGAGCGCGGGTCAATGCTGACCTGGCTGCTCGTTATCGCACGGCGTCGCGCCATCGATCGGGTTCGCTCCGAGCAAGCCGCCCACCTACGAGACGCGCGTGTCGGCTACGCACAAACGAGCGCCACCGGCGACGATCCCGCCGAACTCATCGCCGAACGCACTCAATACGACCACCTGCGCCGCCTGTTCGAAACGCTTTCGCCTGCCCAGCGTGATCTGCTTGGCATGGCGTTCCTCGCGGGACGCACCTACCAGCAACTCGCTGAGCTGCTGGATATACCGCTTGGCACCGTGAAAACCCGCATCCACGACACCCGTAAGCAGCTACGCCACCGCTGTGGGCTCGCCGCCCCACGGCCTGCTGAAACGGCACAGAGCGTTGAGACAACAAAACCGGCCGGAGAGTGAACTCGATCACGATCGGCTCCGAATCCCTAGGAATCTCATCGCACGGCTCGACGAGAGTGGGGTCTGGTTGAGTGTCCTCACCTGAGCTTTCCTTGTGGTGGCGACCCCGGCATGTGGTCCCTTGTCGCCGCGCGTTGCGGACGAGGTTCCCTGATGTTTCGGGCAGTGCCGAATGTGGAGGAAACAGATCATGACTAATGACGATTCGCGGTCTCGCCGACCCGAGAGCCCCTCCGATTCATCGGAGTCGGGGCTGTCGCGCCGCGGGTTGCTGCGGGTGGGGGCCGGTATCGGGGTCGCTGGAGTGGCGGGAGGTCTGCTGGTGAGTACCGGCGCCGGGCTGGCGGGCGCGAGCACCGCCCCCGCCACCACCCCTGCCACCGGGACGGACGCCCCTGACGTGGGGGAGCCGATGGTCGCACACGTCCACGATGTGCGCACCGGTGAGGTGGATCTGTTCGTGGGCGAGCGGCACGTGCGCTTTACCGATCCCGCGCTCGCGGCGCGAATGGCCCGGCTCGCCCGTAACGCTCGCTAATCCTGACATATCGTACCTAATGCCGACCTACAGTACCTAGTTCTGCCTGTCTCCGTTTCTTCATCTTCTCTGTGAGGTTTGTTCATGTCTTCGCATAAAGAAGCGCCTGGGATCAGCAACGATGCGGCTGCCGACAACACCGATGTGTATGCTTTCGTGTCCCCCGACAAGCCCGACACGGTCACGCTGATCGCCAATTTCGTGCCGCTGGAGGATCCAGCGGGGGGACCGAACTTCTTCGAGTTCGGCGACGACGTGCTCTATGAGATCCACATCGACAACACCGGCGACGCCCGTCCTGATGTCACGTACCAGTTCCGGTTCACCACGAAGGTGCAGAACCCGAACACCTTCCTCTACAACACCGGACCCATCAACTCGATCGATGACAAGAACTTCAACCGTCGCCAGTACTACTCGGTCACCAAGGTCGAGGGTGGCTGGGGAGGGCGGGGAGGCCACCGCACCAAGCTTGGAGAGCACCTGGCCAGCCCACCGTGCAACATCGGCCCACTGTCCACCCCGAACTATGCGAAGCTCGCCGCCGCAGGGGTGCACAAGTTGCCGTTCGGTGGCACCGTTTTCTGTGGGCAGCGCGCCGAGGGCTTCTATGTGGATCTCGGCGCGGTGTTCGATCTTGCCGATCTGCGGCCGTTTCAGAACCTGCACGTCGGTTCGACCATGCCCGCCTCGGGCGGTATCAACGCCACCAAGGGCAAGAACATCCATTCCATCGTGTTGCAGGTCCCCAAGACCCATCTGACCCACCGCAACCATCACCCGACCGACCCGAAGGACCCGCGTTCCACGATCGGGGTGTACGCGACGGCGAGCCGCCAGCGGGTGCGGTTGTATGACACCCCCCGCGACGGGGAGGTGTTCAACACCGGTCCGTACCGGCAGGTGTCGCGGCAGGCGAACCCGCTGTTTAACGAGGTGCTGGTGCCGATTTCAAAGAAGGACTACTTCAACTCGCAGGACCCGGCAGGCGATAAGCAGTTCGCCCAGTACGTCGCCCACCCAGAGCTGGCGATGTTGCTGCCCGCGCTGTATCCGGGGGTTTTCCCGAACCTGGATAAGCTCAACAAGTCCGGCAAACCACGGGCCGACCTGGAAGCCATCCTGCTGACCGGGCTGCCCGCCGGGGTGGTTCCAGGCTTCCAGAACACCACCGGCACGACCCAGGCCGACCTGTTGCGGCTGAACATGGCCATTCCGCCGACCACCAGCAAGCCCAGTAACCTCGGGCTGATCGGTGCGGACCCCGCAGGCTACCCCAACGGGCGACGGGTGTTCGACGATGTGACCACCATCGAACTGCGCGCCGTCGCCGGGGCGACGTACGCACTGGTGGACAAGAGTTACACGCCTGATGCGGCGGCTGGGGCAATCACCCCGGGGTTGACGTCCTCGAACACCGACGTCACAGCCGAGAACACGGTGCACTACCTGCAGAAGTTCCCGTATCTAGGTACCCCGCATGCGGGGTACGACGTGCCCGACAACAACGATCCCGCACCGGTCAGCGGATACTAGGCCCGGGAGGTCGAAATGTTCACGCCGCCGCCCGCACCCATGTGCGGGCGGCGGTCCCTCTCAGGAAGCGAGCCATGACCGAAGAGACCCGGCCCGAGACCTACGACGCGCCCATGCTCGACATCGGAGGGGACATCGGGGCGTTGATCATCTATACCGACCCCGACCTCGATAACGCCGAGATCGAGATCAGCCCCACCGCCGAACTCACCGCACGCACCCACAATCAGGTCCATCCCCGTCGCGCCCCCGCCGGGCTCACCTACAGCGCGGTGTTTCCCACGGTGCCCGCAGGCGACTACACACTCTGGCGCGATGCCACCACGACGGAAACCACCGTCACCATCCACGGTGGTCACATCACCGAATACCACTGGCGCGGACCCCGACCCACACCGCATCACCACCACCACTGAGGAGCACCACTGTGTTGAATGCCTTACAGCCATGGCACATCATCGTGCTGGTCGTCGTGCTCCTCGCGCTGTTCGGCGCCAAGCGCCTACCGGACGCCGCGCGAGGTATCGGAACGTCCATGCGCATCTTCAAAGCGGAGGCCAAGAGCCTGCAGGACGAAAATGAGGAACACACCAGCACAGCGGGGGAGCCCGCTACCCATGCGACGACGGCGACGCGTACGCAACGGTGACGGTGGACCTGCTGCGACCGCTAACGCCGGGAGTGGCGCCCCTCGGAGCGTTCGTAGGGACCGGTGATTCGGGAAGGGACAGGCCACGCTGGTGTTCCTGCCGCCGCCGGCGCGGCCCAGCGCGAGCATTGCCGCTCGTCGGCCCGCGCCCGCAGCCCGTCGTAGATCGGCGTCTCACTCAGCACAACTCCACCTCCGCACGATCGTGGCGAACGACAGCCGGGCCCTCAGGGCCCATTGCGGTAGTCTCCTCCTTCACCGCGTTCACGATCGAGTGACGTCCCGTTGCGGTGTGTTACCGGGCTTAAACCGCACAAGTTCAACGGTCTTGCTGGTTGGCGCCGCGGCGGCGGTGTGGTGAGTTCGCGCTGGATCTGGATGAGCGCGTCCAAGCACGCTCCGGTTTCCCCTCCATCAGCGCGGTGTGGGTATGGGGGCGCGGGGTCAGGGCGCCACAGTAGTCTAGATCGATCCAGTCCACGTCGCATCCGAGGAGTCATGCCGACGCTCGGCGGCGACGCGGGCTTGGGCGACGGTGGGCCAGCACGGCAGGGCTTCCGCGAGATCGAACAAGTTGATCAGCCTGCGGACGGTCGGTGCTGGGCAGGCCAGGTGCAGCGTGTGCCCGGTGGCGGCGAGTTGGTCTCGTGTCTGCAGGAGCAATGTCAGCCCGGCCGCGCCAAGAAACCGCAGCCGCGAGAGGTCGGCGATCACATCGACCCCGGGTAGGGCCTGGAGTGGTCCGCGCAGTTCGCCCGCGGTGTGAAGGTCGATCTCGCCGCCGAGTTCCAGCACCCGGGGGGCGCCGCCGGGCAGCATCCGCAGCCACACGAGGTTCGACATCACTGCTCCTTCCTGGCGGGATGGCCGGTCTTCTGCCGCGATGAGCCTGGTGGCAATGTCGGCGAGCGTGAGGTTGGCGTCGCCGGACGCGGCGACCAACCGGTCGACGGCCTGTTCAGCGGAGAGGTGCTGCCGGTGCATCAGAAGGCCAGTGGCCTGCCCGATCACTTCGCGGTCGGCCAGCGCCCGCGCGACGTCTTCGCGCTCGCCTGCGTCGGACAGGGCGCGCGCGGCGTGGGTGGTGAACACCGAGGCGATGTTCGCGTCCCCGCGGGTGAACGCGTCGGCGGTGGGGGCGTAGAGAGTCAGTGTCCCAACGGCGCGGCCGTTCGCCCGTAGCGGCAGGCACAGCATGGCGGCGACTCCCAGCCCGAGGGCGCGGGCGGTGAAGGCTGGCCAGCGTGTCTCGGTGGCCAGCTCGGAGATGATGAGGGGCCGCTGCTCGCGGAGCACCTGCGTGCTTGGCCCCCGACCAAGGTCGGTTTGCAGCTCCGCCAGCGTGGCGACGAGGGGATGGCTGACGCCCAGCACGCGGGGGCGCTGGGAGCCGGCGCGTGCGATGCAGGCGTAACGGGCGCCGGGGACCGCGGCCAGCGCGGCAGCGGCGATGTCCGACGCCGTGGCCTCAGGGTCGGATGCCTGCGGGGCGTCCTAGACGGTGGCGGGGTGCGCGTATGGCTCTGGCTGGGGCATGGTCCTTCCCGGGGACTCACAGGGGTGTGTGGGCGACCGCCGGGGTCTGGGACAGCCTAAAAACGTCATCGCACGAGCAGCCTGGTCGGTCAGGCTTCGACCGGGCAGACAACCTGTTCTCTTTTTACCATCGACAGCGGCCCATGTGTAGTCCAACTGCCAGAGTCGCTATGCCGACAGACGGCGCGGCAGGCGCTGGAGCCGGGCCGCGGGAGCGCATCCTGCACACCGCCTACGAGCTGCTCGCCCGCCGCGATGTGCACGAGGTCGGGAACCTTGAGGCGCTGGCCCGCCTGCTGATCGGCGAGCACCAGCCAGCGACGGGTACGCTCGCCGATCGTTGAGGTGACGCGCGTCGATGTGCAGCCCGCAGTTGTGATGTCCGGGCACCAACACCGGGGAGATGTTGTATGCCAGCGACGCCGTCGTCGAGCGGATCGAGGCGCTGCAGTTCAGCCTCGGCGGGGGCCAGTGTTTCGAAGCGTTCAACACCGGGCGCCCGGTGTTGGTGCCGGATCTCGCGGCGGCATCCGGGGCGGCGTGGCCGGTGTTCGCCTCCCACACGGTCGACGAGCCGATCGGGGCGATCTTCGCGTTCCCGCTGCACCGTGGCGCCGCCCGTGTCGGGGCCATCGACATGTATCGCCGCTCGCCGGGCTGGCTTTCCCTGGGCGAACTGGCCACCGCCCTACAGGTCGCCGACATCGCCACCACCGCACTGCTTGGGCTGCGTGTCATCGGGACCACGGCGGGCTTGACGAGGAGCGGCTCACCGCAATGCCCCATAATCGGGAATCGGTGCATCAGGCCACCGGTATGATCATCGCAGCGTTCGACACCGGCCCAGAACAGGCACTCGCCCGGCTGCGTGGTTACGCCTCCACCACAGGCCTTCGAACAGCTACGCGCCTACAGTCGCAGCCACAGGACCCGACTGTCCGACCTCGCCCACCAACTCGCCACCGGCATCCTGCGCCCCAACGACGTCCTCACCCCCCGATCGGAGCCGCCGCCGAGAGCGTGACCTCAAGCCACTGCACCCCAAGTGCCAGGGGAAGGGCAGCACGTCGAACGGCAAGGGGTCGGCGTGAGGGCTGAATACGCCGGACCAGGACACCAGCAACGAGGAGAGAGTTCGCATGGCATCGACCACACTTGCAGGCGGAACGTTCACCATGGCCGACGATCTCACGGTTACCCGGGTGGGGTATGGCGCGATGCAGTTGGCTGGCCCGCACGTGTTCGGCCCACCTGCCGACCGCGACGCCGCCATTGCCGTGCTACGCGAGGCCGTGCGCCTTGGTATCACTCACATCGACACCAGCGACTTCTACGGCCCGCACGTCACGAACCAGATCATCTCCGAAGCCCTGCGTCCCTACCCGGACGAGCTGCACATCGTGACCAAGGTCGGGGCGTTGCGAGACGTCGAGGGCGGCTGGCCGCAGGCGCTCGCACCGCAGCAGCTGCGCCAGGCCGTGCAGGACAACCTGGCCCACCTCGGCCTCGACGCACTCGACGTGGTGAACCTGCGCGTCGGAGGGTTCGACAGCCCCACTCAAGGCTCGATCGCCGAACCGTTCGCCGTGCTCGCCCAGATGCGGCGAGAGGGATTGATCAAACATCTCGGTGTCAGCAACGTCACCGCCGAGCAGGTCGCCGAAGCGCAGTCCATCGCACCGATCGCGTGCGTGCAGAACTTCTACAACGTCGCCCACCGGAACGACGACGAGCTGATCGACACCCTCGCCGCGCAGGGTATCGCCTACGTGCCCTACTTCCCGCTCGGCGGCTTCACCCCACTGCAGTCCGACACACTGACATCAGTCGCCACCCGGCTCGACGCCACACCGATGGCGGTCGCCTTGGCATGGCTGCTGCAACGCTCCCCGAACATACTGCTCATCCCCGGCACCTCATCCGTCGCCCATCTGCGCGACAACGTCACCGGCGCTGGGCTCACCCTCCCTCAAGCCGAGCTGACCGAGTTGAACGGCGTAGCCACCTGAGCATCGGTTGCCCAGGTCGCACCGGCGCTTCGATTCCCCACTCACAGGGGAACGACGACTGCGGCGGCGGCGCACAGTGGCCGGTGGCGCATGCCAAGGCGTTCGTAGAGTCGTCGCGCGGGGTGGTTCCACTCGTCGATCATGAGTGCGGCCGCCCCGTGTCTGTGCACCGCCGCGGCGAGCACGTACGTGCAGACAGCGTGACCGAGCCCTTGGCCGCGGGCCTTCGGGCCGACGGCTACCCCGGCGATCAGCCCAACCTCCGGTGCCGACCACGCGAGGGCGGCTACCGCGAGCAGCCGCCCTGCCGCGTCGCGGACCCCTGCCCACCCTTGCACGCCTGGCGTGCCGGGCTTGGCGTAGGAGGCAGGGAATCCTGCCTCCAAAAGCGCGGTGGCTTCCGGCAGCTCGGCGTCGGTCAGCCACGCCGCCCTGCCAGCGGTGGAAGGGGGTGGGAGCGTCGTGGTGTCCATCCAGCCGAACGCCTTCACCGCGGCCAACTCCGGGACACCGGCCACCAGCGCGTCGATCAACGCAGGCTCACCCAGTAGCCGATAGCTCGGACCCACCTCGGCCAGTACCTCGCCTACCAAGGTGACGGCTGCGACGGGTTCGCCGTGCACCGCGAGGCGGTCACGTACCGAGAGCCCCGGCCCGGCCACCGCAACGGCACGCCCGTCGCGGTCGGTGAATGCGCGACTGCGCCCGTCGAGCCCCTGAGCTGCCCACAGACACAAGGTGTCCGAATCACACAGGGCCACCAAGTCTTGATGGTCGACCAGTTCCCGCACACGGTGAATTCTGCCTGCCCGAGTGCCCCGCGTTGCAAGCGGCACCTCCCCATCGCCCGTGCGGTCATGGGGAGGCAGTCGGGGGTGGGCCACTCTCAGCGACCCGGCCCGAGGGCATCGTTGCGCACGGTCGTGATGTTGTCGCAGCTGAGGACGCTGTCATGGTCGAGGCCGTTGCGTGGCCCGACCTGAACCTTGTCGCCGCCACCGGCCACCGGCGACCTCGCCGAGGTACCGGCAGGCACCGACCTGCTGGTGTTGCGTCGGGGCAGG
>JBOHEL010000031.1:0-19686 GCA_050700995.1 Sciscionella sp.
CGGCCGGGGTGCGCAGGCGCATGGCTCGGTGGGCGGTGAGCACACCGGGGCCGGGCGCGGGCAGGGCGTCGTGGCGACCCTGCCTGTCGTCGTCGAAGTCCCACGCCAAGCCCACACCGTCCCACCAGGCGCCGACCGCACACAGCAGCCTGCCGTGCCGATCCCGCAGTGGCACCCGCCACCGTGGTTTTGGCAGTCCCGAGGCGGCCACGATCCGCTCGGCGCGTTGCTCGGTGAGCGACCGGGGTGGCGGATCGAGCTCGGTCAGTACGCCGCGCACTGTCGCCGACCCGCGCTGGCTGCCCGCGGCAAGCTCTTCCCGCAGCTGGTTGATACCGCACGTTCCCCGACAGATCAGCGGGGCCAACAGCATCACGAGCGCGTGCCGGTCGGAGATGTGGCGTGCCGCGTCGAGCGCCGCCCGGATGGCGGGAGCGAAGGGAATGCCGTCGATGTGTACCGGCTCCGGCGGCCGTGTCGTGCGTTCGAAGCGCAAGAATCCGGGGTTGGCTCGGCGCCGCCGCGCAGGCACCAGCAGATGGATGGCATCGGTACCACCCGGGGCGAGCCCTGCAGCGGCGAGTGCGTCGATCCCGGTGATCATCGCTCCGGCACCGGCATAGAGCGCCGCAGCCCGAAGCAACTGGCCGCGAGTCGGGGGCTGCCCGCGAAGCAGCACCACGCCGGGGAGCGGCTGCTGCCAACTGCCGCGGCGGCAACGAATGTCGATCGCGAATCGGGACACCCCCGCCGCACGTAGGTCGCTGACGCTGATAACGCCTCGCCCGATCGTCGCCATGGCGGGTTCGGAAGTGTTGGTGCGGTTCATAGTGATCAGGCTGCGCGAGTGGGCGGCGGGCGGGAAGGGTGCACTATCGTGCTGTGGACTACCCGCGGAATGCGGACCGATTCTTACTGTCAGTGACGATTAGCTGTGGACTACCGGTACGTGATGCCCGAAAAGGTGGACGGCCTCACTAGATGGCGTCCTGCCAATCTGCGAAGCCCGGTTGCCAGCGCTCCACGACTGCTCGCACCGCGAGATCGGCGTCGAGCTGGCAGAGGATCCCGGTCGTACCCGCGGTGACCCGATAGACCAGCAGGTATTGCGGTGGCAGGTTGAGTGAACGTCCGGTGCGTGCGTCAGGGCTGCGAAAATCGCCTACCCGCCCTGCCTGCCGCTGCATCCAGCGACGGGTGAAGTGGAAGCTTTCGCCGCGCAGCGGTTCGGTGAACGGAGCGAGGTAGGCAAGCACGTCGGAAGCGTGCACCTCCATACCGCGCCGCACGAAGTGCTCGGCCCGCAGCAGTGCCAGCAATTCTTCGGAGCGGCCGTCAAGGGCCAGCCTGGTCATGCGTCCCAGCGGCCGAGGGATGCCGTCGGGAAGTTTCGCGACGGCACCGAAGTCCAGTACGCACATCCTGCCGTCTGCGGTCAGCATGAAGTTTCCGGGATGGGGGTCGGCGTGCAGCAGCCCACTGCGGGCAGGCGAGGAGTAGTGGAAGATGGCGAGCAGCCGCCCTGCCTCGTCGCGCTCGGCGGGGGAACCGTCATCGATGATCTTGGCCAATGGCGTCCCGGTGACCCATTCGGTCACCATCACCTTCGGTGAGCTGGCTACCACCTTCGGCACCAGCACCTCGTTGTCGCCGTCGAATGCTTCGGCGAACGAGCGTTGGTTATCCGCCTCGGCGCGGTAGTCAAGCTCTTCCATCATCCGCTCGGTCAGCTCCTCAAGCAGCGGCCCGACATCAGTACCGGGCACGAATGGCTGGAACAGCCTGCTGAAGCGCCTGAGCTGCTTGAGGTCGGAGGTGAGGGCCTGCTCGGCGCCGGGGTACTGCACCTTGACCGCGACGTCCCTGCCGTCGTGCCAGCGTGCGCGATGTACCTGGCCGATGCTCGCCGCGGCCGAGGGTTCGTCATTGAAAGCCGCGAACCGCCTGGTCCAGCCGCCACCAAGCTGTTCGGCCAGTACCCGGTGCACGGCGCGGTGCGGCATCGGCGGCGCGGCGGCCTGCAGCTTGGTGAGTGCCTGCCGGTAGGGCAACGCCATCTCGTCCGGCACCGCCGCCTCGAACACGCTCAGCGCCTGCCCGAACTTCATGGCGCCGCCCTTGAGTTGCCCGAGTACCGCGAACACCTGCTCAGCGGTCTTTGCGGAGATCTCGGCACCGACATCCTCGGCGCTGTGACCGACCATGCGCTTACCCCAGCCACCGACCACTCGGCCCGCGACTCCGAGCGGGAGGCTCGCGAGCCTCGCGGTGCGTTGTGCTGCGTTACGCGGCATCTCCGTCACCCTGCAATTGTCTCCTGCCTCGCGATCACTGTGCACCCACGTGCCGAGACAAGATCCGGATCTCTCTTTCTGCCCAGGTCAGAACGTACTTGTCGTGGGCAAGAGCACGTTTTCGACGACCCGCATACGCGCCACGGGTATGGTCGAATGAGGTCGTTTCGGCTAGCTACTCCACTGTGGGATGTCGAAATGACGGTGGTCGCGCTCGGATCGTGCCAACCACAGCGGGCTCGGCGCAGCGCGGATCAGTACGTCGCGCCAGGGGACTGGACGGTTAGCCCTACGGTGCGTGCCGCCTCGGCCAGGAGCTTGTCGTATGTCAATAGCACGTTGACGGTTTCGGCGAGGTCACGCGCGGTCGCGAGGTGGATCGCGTCGAGGGTGCGCAAACGGGTAGGTGGCACGCGGGTCGCGTCGCTCAGCAGTGGAGTGGTGATCTCGACGATGTCCACGTCGCCGGAGAGGAACGATTCCGCTGCCGCGATCATGCTTGGGTTCACCAGGCTGAGCAGGCGGATGAGTTCCACACCGAGCAGTGCGGAGGACATCAGCGTCGGCTCGGGCTGGCTGGCCAGCCACTGCCGTAGAGCCTGCGATTCTCGCTCGTTGAGGAACAGCTTTGCCACCGCGGAGGTGTCGAGGTAGATCCGTGTCGTCACGGGCGCTCGCCGCGTAACTCGGTGAGCCACTGCTCGGATGTGCGGTCGGTGGGATTGGTGGCGGGTGCGGGTAGATGTGCCAGGTCGAACGGCCGCTTGGCCGGCCGGATCACACCCGCGGCGACCAGCTGCTCGTAGCGGTCATTGACGGCAGGCACGATGCGGGCCACGGTCTGTCCTCGATCGGTGACCTCGACGGTCTCCCCGGCGCGCACGAGCGCGAGGACTCGCGCCGTTCGCTGGGAGAGTTCACGCATCCCCACGCGCACAGTCCGGTGTCCTGCGGCCGCCGTCATGTTTCACATGTTACTACATGTACAGCGTTGTTGGGTATGGCGCTGCAAGCACCCAGCGTGTGTCAGTCGACGGCCGGTGCGGAGCCGGAAGGCCCAGCGGCGGCCCCGCATTCGCATGCCGGGTGTGGTTGCCATGCTCTGGTGTGCACGGCACCGCCGAACGGGTCGAGTTCCAGCATGCTGTTCCACAGCGGCGGGTCGCGGTCGCCGTCGAGCGAGCGCAGCACCTGGCCCGCAGCGAAGGCGGCGACCGCGGTAGCGCTGAGGAGGTCAGCGGGCTGCGGGTGTATCGCCAGCTGCGTCGCGAGCCGCGGCCAGCAGGGGTCGCGATCCGTGCGGTCGAGGTCGAGGCAACGCAGGCAACCGGTGCGACCAGGTACGACCATGGGTCCGACCCAGCCGTTGCCCTCCCTGGCCCGCGCCACCAGATGCGTGGTACCCGCAGCGCACAGTGCGGCGACCAGTTGCGGGTCGGGAACCGCCGCGTCAGCGAGCACTACCAGGTCAGGCAACCTACCTGCGGGCAGCGCGGTCGTCTGTACGGTGTCGCAGGCCCGACGGAGTGCTCGGGCGGCGGCGCGGGCACGCCGGGTGCCCACATCGGCCTCGAGGTACCCGCAGCCGCAGTCGGCCGCTTCGACGGCGCCGCTCGCCGCGACGTGGACAGAGCCGACACCGGCGGCGGCTAGCAGGCAGGCGGTGGCGACGGCGATACGGCCGTCACCGTGCACGATGACCGCGGCGCGGGCGCGGTCCGATGGCACCGTCGCCGTCTGCCTGCCGGTGCGCAAGGCCCACGTGGTGGCGTCAACGGCCAGCCTGGCGGAGGCCGAAGCGGGCGAACGCGCGCCCTTGACGGTGTCCTCTACCAGCCCTGCCTTGGTGAGCACCGCCAGCACCTCGGTGAACGCGGCACGGTCCTCGCTCGGCAGCCGCGCAAGCACGGCGCCATGGGTCGACCCGCCGTCGAGGGATCGCAGTTGCGCCACGACGGCCTGCGGGAGGCCGCCGAGTACGACGGCGTGACGTGGGTCGGTACCGATTTGCGCCACGCCGTCGTCTCGGTGCAGGACGGGGAGGCCGGGCAGGAGCCGTGGTCGCCACGGCTGCGATGCCGTGGACCGTACCGTTTCTGTCATGCTCGCAGTCTGACGGCGGGAGGCCAGGTAGCAAGCCGGTTATCCACAGGGCGGGGGTTGTCCACAGCCCACGACTGGGCGATTGACATTCGCGCTATCGATGACCCCGCGACCTACGGCTTATCACGCCTTGCCCAGGATGCGGTTCATCTTGGTGCCGCACACCGGGCAGGTGCCCTTCGCCATACGGCGGCCGTTTGACTCCGTGACCTCTCCGTCGAAATCGCGCTTCTCGCGGCACTTCACGCAGTACCCGTTGTAGCTCTCGGCCACGGTCATCTCCTTGTCTTCGGCCCCTGGGCGCCGACGGCCCGCCGGGGTCAGCGTGTACTCGTGCGACGCACGCTACATCTGGATAGGTGCGAATCTGTGCACGTCACGAACGGTGTGTCCGGAATTGACCGGTAGTTCTCACTCGACAGAGTGCGGCGCCGGTCACAGTGAAAGAGGTACGCCTGTTGTCGGGGTTTCGCCGTAGTGTCGCTGTGTGGCCGAACCGCAGGTGGAGGTGCGCCGAAGTCCCCGGCGCCGTCGTACGGTCAGTGCGTACCGCGAGGGCGACACTGTCGTGGTGCTGTTACCAGCCCGAATGAGTCGCGAGGAGGAGAAACATTGGGTGGCTGAGATGCTCGGCCGTCTGCAGCGCAGTGAGACAAGACGCAGGTCGCCTGCTCGCAGTTCGGACAAGGCACTGCTCGCCCGCTGTGTGTTGCTCTCCCGGCGGCATCTTGGTGACAAGGCGACGCCGAGCAGCGTGCGGTGGGTGCCGCCGATGCGCACCAGGTGGGCGTCCTGCACACCCTCGGACGCGACCATTCGGGTCAGCGAGCGGTTGCGCGATGTGCCCTCCTGGGTGCTGGACTACGTGCTTGTGCACGAACTGGCTCATCTGCTGGTGCCAGGGCACGACGCCCGATTCTGGGCACTCGTACGGCGGTATCCGCGTACCGAGCGATCCATCGGCTACCTGGAAGGGCTCTCCGCTGCGGCGGGCTGGGGCATCACCGCTGAGGACTAGCCGCATCCCTGACCAGCGAGCACGTTCCGTGCGCTAACACCGGGCATCACGGGTCGGTGCCGGGGTCGGCGTCGTCCTCGCCGTCGGCGGCGGGGTCTTCACCGGTGTCGCGCTCCGGCTTCTTGGCCTGCTCATCACGTTCGGCCTGCTCATCACGTTCGGCCTGCTCGGTCCGCTGGATCGCCGCGATCGGGTCGTCCAGCTCGGCGGTCGCGGCTCCCATGCGGTCGGCGAAGTCGGTGGGGTTGTCGAGGTCCTCGGCGGTGGGGATCAGGTCGGGGTGTGCCCAGATGCCGTCTCGCTTGTCCATGCCGTGCCGCTCGCCGACCAGCTTCCACAGCGCGGACGCGGCGCGCAGCCTGCGGGGCCGCAGTTCCAGACCGACGAGTGTGGCGAATGTTTGCTCTGCCGGCCCACCGCTGGCGCGGCGTCGCCGCAGCGTCTCGCGCAACGCGTCGGCCCCAGGTAGCCGGTCGCCGACGGCCTCGGCGACCACCACGTCCACCCAGCCCTCCACCAGGGCGAGCAATGTCTCCAGCCTGCCGAGCGCGACCTTCTGCTGTTCGGTGGTCTGCGGTTCGAGCAGTCCAGAGGACATCGCCCGCTCGATGGATTCCGGGTTGGAGGGATCGACCTGGCCCGCCAGCTGCTCCAGCGCCGAGGTGTCGACGGTGATACCGCGCGCGAACTCCTCGACGGTGGCCAGCAGCCGCTGGCGCAACCACGGGACGTGTGCGAACAGTCGCTGGTGTGCGGCTTCACGCACCGCCAGGTAGACCATGACCTCGCTGGCTGGACGCTCCAGACCCTTGGTGAACTCTTCGATGTTGCTCGGTAGCAATGCGGCTGTGGCATCCGGGCCCAGCGGCAGCCCGATGTCCGAGGAGGTGAGTACCTCGGATGCCAGTTGGGCCAGCGCCTGCCCGAGCTGCGAACCGAACGCCATCCCGCCCATCTGGCCGACCATCGCCAGCATTGGGCCTGCCGCCTCCTTGGCTTCCGCAGGCAGGGCTTCCACCCAGGCCCCGGAAACGCGCTGGGCCACCGGATCGCACAGCCGCTGCCAGGTGGGGATGGTGTGCTCCACCCAGTCACGCGGCGACCAGGCGGTGGCGGTGTGTGCGCCGGCAGGCAGGGTGGTGACGGGGTCGAGCCACATCTCGGCGAGGTGCAGGGCGTCCACGACGGCCCCGGTCGACTCGGTGCCCGCGAGTCCCTTGGCGTTGGTCAGCTGCTGCACGGCGAGTTGCTTGGCGAGGTCGTAGTTGACCGGCCCCGTGGTGTCCCCGGCCTGGCTGAGCATCTGCCCGAGCTGGCTGAGCATCTGGCCGAGCTGGCCCATGTCGAACTGACCGCCGGGGCCGCCTTGCCCTGACGACTCGCCCTTGCCGTGCTCATCGGGGTCCTTCGGGCCGAACCCGAACGGCAGATCTGTCATGCCTCCACCGTACGCGGAAGCACCAGGCCGTACCCTGTCGGACCGTGAGTCAGCGCACTGAATCAACAGCCGCATCCGAGGCTGATCCGGACCCCGGCGACAAGCGGCGAGGGCTTGCCCGCCGCACCTGGACATTGATCTTCAGCCTGGTTCTGGTGGTGGTACTGGGTGTGGTCGGTGCGTATGTGCGCGTGCCCTATGTCGCGATCGGCCCAGGGCCGACTTTCGACACGCTTGGCAAGGTAGCGGGCACCACGGTCGTCGCCCTCGACGGTACGAAGACGTATCAGCCGAAGGGGCAGCTGCGGATGGTCACGGTCTCGCTGGCCGACAACCTCACGCTGTTCGGCGCGGTCGGGATGTGGCTCTCCGGCAGCGAGGCGTTGGCACCGCGCGATGAGTACTTCCCGCCTGGCAAGTCGGACAAGCAGGTGCAGCGGACCAACGTGCAGGAGATGCGGAATTCGCAGAGTAACGCCGAGGTCGCGGCGTTGCGTTACCTGCACTACCCGATCGTGGTGCGGGCGGACAAGGTGGTCTCCGGCGGGCCGAGCGACGGCAAGATCCGTGCGGGTGACCGGCTGCTTCGGGTGGATGGCAAGAAGATCACCGTGGCTGCCGACGCCTACAACGCGCTGACCAAGACGAAGCCGGGGCAGGTGGTCAGCGTCGAGGTGCGGACGCCTGGCCAGCAGCTGCGTACTGTGCGGGTCACGCTCGGCAAGCGGCCGGACGGCAGGCAGCAGGGCTTCCTGGGTGTTTCGCCGGTGCCGCATGCGGATGTGCCGTTCCACATCAAGATCAGCCTGGCCGACGTCGGCGGACCGTCGGCCGGGATGATGTTCACCCTCGCCGTCATCGACAAGCTGACGCCAGACAATCTGGCTGGCGGAACCACGGTCGCGGGCACCGGAACGATCAGCCCGGATGGCCAGGTCGGACCGATCGGCGGCATTCCGTTCAAGATGATCGCCGCGCGCGATGCAGGCGCTACCACATTCCTCGTGCCTGCGAAGAACTGCTCAGAGGCGAAGTCGAAGGTCCCCGCCGGGTTGCGGTTGGTGAAGGTGCACACACTCACCGATGCGGTCCACGAGCTGACCGACCTCAAGGAAGGCAAGCAAGTACCCGGCTGTTCGTGACTGTGGGAGAGAAGTTAGTCACGCAGCGTGCGTAGCAGTACGTCTGTGAGGTTCGGAGCCAACTCGGGGTGCTCGACGATCTCCTCCGGGTGTTCCTCGGTGGCCCGCAGCCGCAGCACGCAGGCGCACCCGCCATCCCTGAGCACGGCGGCCACCAGGCGGGCCTCCCTGCGCTGCGGGTGCTCGGCGGCGACCTTGCGCATCCGCTCAGAGTCCTCGCCGGGGGCCAACACTTCATCCTCGGCGTCCGGGGGGAGCACCACAATCTCCTGGGACAGCGCGCAGCCGCTGACGGTATCCGGCCAGGAGATCTCCGCGAGCGCCTCGGCGAGATCATCCGAAGGCAGCGATTCCTGAGCGACGGGTGTCAGCGCGCTGGCCGCGTCAAGCTGATCGGTGAGCTCTGGCTGCCTGGCCAGCAGTTCCCTGGTGGCGACGAGCGCGAACAGCTGGGGCGGTTGATCCCAGCCTCCGCTCGATACGAAGTCTTCGACTTCGCGCGCTAGTGGCGGCAGCGGGTTGCCGTGAGCGGGCGGTGTGGCGTCTTCGGCTGGCACGCCGACATCGTGCCAGGCTCATGCGGGAACCCGGGACCTGGGCGGAGGCGTTGGACAACTAGTCTCGCGATTGCGGTAGCGCGCGTCGCGACCGCAGGCGAACCCGCGTTCGACTCAGCAAGAGAAGACCAGGAGCGTGCCACGTGGCCAACAGGCCCTCGGCCGGACTGCCGAGACTGTCCCGGCGCAACAAGATCTTGCTCATCATCGGTGTGCTGATACTGGTGCTCCTGATAGCCGGATCGCGGTTGCTGTCCACCTATGTGAGCTGGTTGTGGTTCGGCAGCGTCGGGTTCCGGTCGGTGTTCAGCACCATCGTGGTGACCAAGGTCGTGCTGTTCTTCGCCGCCGGTGCCTTCATTGGCGGCATGGTGGCGCTGAGTCTCGTGATCGCCTACCGCGCGCGTCCGGTCTTCGTGCCGGTGTCGGGTGTCGACGATCCGGTGGCCAGGTACCGGGCCGTGGTGACGCGGCGGTTGAAGCTGTTCGGCATCGGGATACCGGTCATCATCGGTCTGATCGCTGGTGCGGCCGCGATGGGGGACTGGCAGGTCGTGCAGCTGTTCATGCACGGCACCAGCTTCCACATCCAGGACCCGATCTTCCATAAGGACATCGGGTTCTACGCCTTCACGCTTCCGATGATCCTTTGGCTGAAGAACTGGGTGTTCATCGGGATCGCCCTGGCGTTCTTCGCGGCGCTCTTCGCGCACTACCTTTTCGGCGGCATCAGGTTCGCCGGTAGGGGAGGGCAGCTCTCGGCGCCCGCGAGGGCACACCTCGCGATCGTTATCGGGTGTTTCGTGCTGATGAAGGCATTCGCTTACTACTTCGACCGGTACTCGTTGCTGGGTTCCAATCGCAACGACAAGTTCACCGGCGCTAGTTACACCGACCTCAACGCGCTGATGCCCGCGAAGCTGATCCTGCTGTGCATCGCGGTGTTCTGCGCGATTGCCTTCTTCGTCGGGGCTTTCCTTCGTAACCTGCAGTTGCCCGCGATCGCGGCCGTGCTGATGATCCTCTCGGCGATCATCGTGGGTGCCGCCTGGCCGTTGATCATGGAGCAGTTCTCGGTGAAGGCGAACGCGAACCAGAAGGAAGCGAAGCCGATCGAGCACAACATCCAGGCGACAAGGCAGGCGTACGGGATCACCCCCAACAAGATCAAGACGGTGCCGTACGACCCGGCGACGGCGAACCCGACGAACGCCGAGGTGAAATCCGAACAGGGCACGCTGTCCAATATCAGGGTGCTGGACCCGAATATCCTGTCGCAGACTTTCACCCAACTCGAGCAGGGCCGAAACTTTTACGGTTTCCCGAAAAGGCTGAACATCGACCGGTACACCGTCGACGGCAAAACGCAGGACTACATCGTCGCGGCCCGCGAGATCGATTCTTCAGGGCTGGCCGCGAACCAGCGGGACTGGATCAACAAGCATCTCGTGTACACCCACGGCGACGGCTTCGTGGCCGCCCCAGCGAACCAGGTCAACCAGTCCGCGCAGGGCGGTGGGGAGCAGGGCGGGTACCCCAATTTCCAGGTGAGCGACCTCAACAACCCTGGCAAGGGCGGCCTGCACGTCACCCAGCCAAGGATCTACTACGGCGAGCTGAACAAGGACTATGCGGTGGTTGGCGCCGAGCCAGGCCAGCAGCCGCGTGAATACGACACGGACACCAGGAATTACACGTATAAGGGCAATGGTGGTGTGTCCGTGTCGAACTGGTTCAACCGGCTTGTATTCGCCGGTTACTTCGGCGAGCGCAACTTCCTGTTTTCCAGTGCGATCGGTGCCAATTCCAAAGTGCTGATCCATCGTGATCCGAGGGATCGGGTGCAACAGGTGGCGCCGTGGCTGACAGCGGACGGCGATCCGTACCCCGCCGTGGTGAACGGCCGCATCAAGTGGATCGTGGATTGCTACACGACATTGGACAACTACCCCTACGCGGAGAAAACCTCATTGGGGAAGGCTACTAATGACTCGTTGAACAATGTAGCCAAGCAATCGAACGACAAGCAGATCACCTACATTCGCAACTCGGTGAAAGCCACCGTCGACGCTTATTCCGGCAAGGTCACGCTCTGGTCCGTTGACGACTCCGACCCCGTGCTGAAGGCCTGGGAGGGCGTGTTTCCCGGTTCGGTGACACCGTCGAAGGACATCCCAGCGGCGCTGCGCGCGCACTTCCGGTACCCGGAAGACCTGTTCAAGGTGCAGCGCCAGCTCCTGACGCAATATCACGTCAGCAATCCGCAGGACTTCTACTCCACGCAGACATTCTGGAGCGTGCCGCCGGACCCGACGGTAAAGGCCGACGCGACCACCAACGGCGGGGGCAACGGAGCTAACGGCGCTCCGACCAGTTCAGCAGGCAGTAACGACCCGAGCCAACCGCCGTATTATGTGCTGGCGCAGATACCAGGGGAGACGAAACCCACGTTCCAGTTGACCAGCGCATTGACCGCATTGCAGCGGCAGAACCTGGCGGCATGGATGTCGGTGTCGTGTGACCCGAAGACGTACGGACAGTTCACGGTACTGACCTTGCCGACCAAGACCCAGACAGCCGGTCCCGTGCAGGTGCAGAACCAGTTCGATTCCACGGATAAGGTGACGCAGAACCGCACGTTGTTCAACAATCCGGCGGTTGATGCGAAATTCGGTAACCTGCTGACATTGCCGGTCGCAGGGAAGCTGCTGTATGTGGAACCGATCTACATTCAGCGTCATGGCGACAACTCCTACCCGCAACTGGCGCGTGTGCTGGTGGAGTTCAACGGTGAGGTCGGCTTCGAGAAGACGCTGGACGGCGCGCTGGCAGACGTGCTCGGCGGCGGCTCGACCACCCCGCCGGGCCAGAGCAACAAGCCGCCGCCAACCACCACCACGCCGCCGCCCGCGAACTCGAAAGCGGGCAACAACCCGGCGCTGGAAACCGCTGTTTCCGACATCCAGAAGGCGCTGGACGACTTGCAAGCCGCGCAGAAGGCGGGCGACTACACCGCGATGGGCAAGGCATACCAGGAGCTCGGTGACGCCACAAGCCGCTTTGAGCAGGCGAAATCCGGTACCGGTGGCTCGTCGTCGAGTACGCAGAAGCCTGGCAGCTGATGGGGTGACGTGGCTCGCACCCCCCCGGTTTGCACTGTGAGATAGCCGTCCCGTAGGGTTGGTTTCAGCAACGCGGGGTGGAGCAGTTCGGTAGCTCGCTGGGCTCATAACCCAGAGGTCGCAGGTTCAAATCCTGTCCCCGCTACCAGGCAAAACGGCCCTCCGGAGATTCTCCGGAGGGCCGTTTTTTGTGGATATGTGACCAACTTTGTGGCCAGTGCAGCTCACGCAGGTGATGCCGCAGCCTGGCTCAGTAGGAGCATCGCCGCAGGTGTGCGGCCAGCGCGGCGTTGACGATGTCCGATCGCTCCGCGTTGAGCAGGTGCGCGGATTTCGGCACCACGACGAACTCGGCACCGGGGATCCCCTCGGCAATCGCCCGCACCATCTCGACCGTCGTCGCCGGATCGTCAGCGCCTGCCAGCGCCAGCGTCGGCACCATGACCCCGCCAAGTTCTTGCCGCACGTCGAAGTCGCCGATCGCTTCGCAGCACCCGGCGTAGCCCTCGGCAGGTGTGCGCCGCAGCATGTCGAGCAGCCGCCGTGCTTCTGCCGGGCGCTCTGTTGCGAAGCTGGGGAGAAACCAGGTCCCGGTGCGGGAGGGCACCAGTCCCTCGGTCCCGTCGGCGCGCACGGTCGCCGCTCGCACCCACCACGAAGGGGGGTCGGCGAACCGTGCGGCCGAGGCACAGACGGTGAGGCTCGCCAGCAGGTGCCCGTGGTGGATGGCCAGCCACTGGCCGATGGCGCCGCCGATGGAGACGCCCGCGTAGTGGAAGCGGTCGATGCCGAGACGGCCCAACAGCGCCACCACATCGCCCGCCAGCTCGGCGATCGTGTAAGGGCCGGGCGGTACTGGGGAGCCGCCGTGCCCGCGCAGGTCGAAGCGGACGATGCGCCATTCCGATGCCAGTTCGTCCACCTGGGCGTCGAACAGTCCGAGGTCCGTGCCGAGTGACGGTCCCAGTACCAGGACCGGGGCATCTGCGGGGCCGTCGATGACGTGGTGCAGCGCGATCACAGCGGACCCGCCCCTGATCGAATGGCACGGGCGGAGTCCAGTGTGAATCTGCCGCGGTCCCAGCCTTCGGCTGCGGGGGCGAAGTAGTCGAAGGTGACGTGCTTGCCGCGGTAGCGCCATCCCCTTTCGGTGCGCACCAGATCGTCGGCATAGCGTCCGGCGGCGACATGTGGCTCGCCGTGCAGCACGCACGGTTGCCAGAGGAACGACCGGACGTGCGCCGTGTCGCCCGCGATCTCGATCTCCAGGTTGGTGACGTGGTGCCAGAACGCGGTGAGTCCTTCGCCGGCCAGGCCGGAGAAGAACGCATGCAGTTCGGCGTGGCCGCTGGCCCGGCCAAGCCCGACGAAGTCGCCGTCGGCGGTGAACAGTTCGACAAGGGCGTCCCAGTCCCCGTCGTCGAGGATGCGGCAGTACTCGGCGTCCAGTGCGCGGATCGCCTCGATGTCCTCCACGCGCCGCAGTCGGGCTTCGACGTCGTTCACGGCTGCCTCCCTGGCGGCGCGGGACGCCGCGCGCGATCGGTACTTGCTGTTGTCACGGCTGTGCCTGAGCGCCTTGGGCCGCCAGGTCCGAAGGGTGGGTGGCCAGTGGCGTGACCTGGATCGCCATGAACGGGTAGAGCGGCAGCGAGGACAGGATGGCGTGCAGCTCGTCGTTCGAGGCGACGTCGAGGATGCTGATGTTGCTGTACTTGCCGACGATCCGCCACAGGTGCGGCCATGCGCCGGAGCGTTGCAGTTCCAGTGCCCGTGCCTTCTCGCGGGCGAGCAGCGACTCGCGTTCGGTGGTGCCGAGGTCGTGGGGGATCGCGACGTCCATACGCACATGGAAAAGCACCGTTGTCAGCTCCTTGTGAATGCGCGGACAGCGTCCGGGTCGAGTTCGACGCCGAGCCCGGGGCCGTCGGGTAGGTGTAGTTCCCCGCCCGCGTAGCGTAGCGGTGTGGCGAGCAGCTCCTCGCGCATGAGCAGTGGGCCGAACAGCTCGCTGCCCCAGGTCACCGAGGGCGTGGCGCACGCAAGGTGCAGTGACGCGGCGGTGCCGATGGGGCTTTCGATGGAAGTTCCGCCGTGGCACGGGATTCCGGCGGCCGCGGCGATTTCGGCGATGGCCTTGGTTGCCCGCAGCCCGCCGGACTTGGTGGTTTTGAGCGCGAACACGTCGGCGGCGCGGAGTTTGGCGAGCCGCAGTGCGTCGGTCGGCGTGCGGAGGCTCTCGTCGGCCATCACCGGGACGGGCAGCGCGCGGTTGATCTCGGCCAGTGCCTCGAATTCCGCGCCAGGTACCGGCTGCTCGATCAGTTCGACCCCAGCTTCCACGAGCCGAGGTAGGTGGGTCAGGGAGGTGAGCAGGTCCCAGCGGGCGTTCAGGTCGACCCGCACTCCCGCGACGCCTGCCAGTTTCTCCGCGACAGCGCAGATCCTGGCCACATCATCGGCCGGGTCCTGCGCGCCCATCTTGAGTTTGAAGCTGCGGTGCAGCCCGGCATCGAGCTTGCCGAGTGCCTCCTCGACGACCACCGGCGCGGGCTCGGTGCCCAGCGCCCAGGTCACCGGGATGGAACGTCGGGCAAGACCGCCGAGCAGGGTGTGCACGGGTACGTTCAGGCAGCGCGCCCATGCGTCGTGCAGTGCCACCTCGACGGCGGCTTTGGCGTAGAGGTTCGCGGCCACCACGTCGGCGATGTCCCGCTGTATGCCTGCGATATCGTCCACGGCGCGGCCGAGCAGCAGCGGTGCGAGGTAGCGCTCGATGATCAGCCGCATGGTCTCGACCGACTCGCCTCCCCACCACGGCCCACCCGGAACGACGCCCTCGCCGGTGCCGACGACGCCACCTCGGGTGCGGATCTGAACCAGGAGCACGGGTTGGGTGTCCATCCCGGCGCGGGCGAAGCGGTGTGGGCGGCGCAATGGCACGTCGAGCAGGACGGTGTCGACGCCGTCGATCCGCAGGTCGCTCATGGGGCTCTCTCTCATATCGTGGGGCAGGTCAAGCCCGCGCTTGTGGCGCGAGCCTGACCGTGGTTGATGGCTATGCCGGTTCGAGTACGAAGTCGTACTCCGAGCGCAGCCCGCCGTCGCCTTGCGGCCGCGGGCTGATCACCAGTTCGGGCTTGGTCGCCTCGGCGACGTCGCTGTCCAGCCATTCACCGCCGGAGAAGTAGAGCTGGGTGGTGATGGGCCGGTAGCCGGGTGCCCGCACGATCAGGTGCAGGTGGGCGGGCCGCCACGGATGCCAGTCCGCCGCCTCGATCAGCTTGCCGGTCGGGCCGTCCGTCGGGATCTGGTACGGCGCGGGTTGGACCGTGGTGACCTCGAAGCGGCCGTCGCCGTCGCTGACCACGACGCCGCGCAGGTTGCCTTCGGGGATGTGCGGAGCGAAGCCGGAGTAGTAGCCCTGATGATCCGCGTGCCAGATGTCCAGCTCCGCACCCGCGACCGGGTTGCCGTCGGTGCCACGCACCTGACCGGCGAACGTCAACGGCGTGCCCTTCTCGTCCTGGCGGGAAGGCAAGCGTGTCACCGAAGGCAGCTTCGGCGCGTCGGGCAGGTAGTACGGGCCGAGGATGCTGCCCTTGGTGCCGTCCTGTGATCGCGCGGCGACGTCTTCGACGACGTGCTCGACGAAGACATCGAGGAACAGCGGCCACTCGCCGCCCTCGCCCACATCCATCAGCCACTGCTTGGCGGCCTGGAATTCTGGGTAGGTGACCTGCTGGGTGCGGATCGCGTCGTGGACACCCGCGAGCACGGCTTTGACGACGGCGTCAACTCTTTCGGCCGGTACGCCGCCTGCCCCGTCTTGCTGCCTGCTCGCGCGGAAGGCCTTGCTGGCAGAGGCGCCAGAGCCTTCGGCGGTGGGAGATGTTTCGATTGTGGTCATGGTGTGCTCCTGTCAAGACGTCGAAGGTCAGCGAACCCGGAGGGTGTTGTCGCCTGGGTTGTAGAGATCCGGTACGGTCCAACCGTCGAGGTCATATTCGGCCATGCACGTTTCGGCGAAGCCCTTCATGGCGTCGGCCGACCCGGATTGCTGGGCAGCGAACAGCAATTCCGCGCGCACGCCTTCGTGGTTTCCTGAGTAGTTGCGCTCGTACAGTTCGTGACGGCCGCCGAATTCGCTGCCGATGGAGTCCCAGATCAGTTTCATCAGCTTGACCCGCTCCACCGCGTCCATCCCGTTGGATCCCCGCACGTACTGGTCGAGGTAGGGCCGCAATTCAGGAGACTTGAAGTCGTCGACGCTTGAGGGCAGGTAGATCAGACCGCTGCCAAGATCCTGCATGATGATTTCCCGAACCCTGGGGTAGCCCACGGTCATGAACCACCGGTAGGCAAGTCCGAAGTCGAGGTTCGGCAGGACTGCTCCGTCGATCCACTCATCGGGCTTCGCCGCCATCGCCTCCGACAGCGCCCAGAACATGTTGCGCCAGCCGATGACCTCGCCGACGCGGGTCTGGATACCTCGGAAGTCCTTGGTCCCTGTGGCTTCCACGCCCTTCATCAGCAGGCCCGCGATGAAGTCGAGCTTCACAGCGAGGCGGGTGACGCCGTGGAACGTGAAACGGTGCAGGAAGCCGGAGCCTGGGAAGAACGTGCTGGCTTTCTCCGGGTCGCCGTAGATGAACACGTTCTCCCATGGGATCTTCACCTTGTCCAGTATGAAGATCGTGTCGTTCTCGTCGAACCGGGAGGACAGCGGGTAGTCGAATGGGCTTGAGGTGGCATCCGCGACATTCGCGTAGGAGTTGCGGCAGATCAACTTCATTCCCGGTGCGCCCATCGGCACCGTGCACACCAGCGAGAACTCCCGCTTCTTGATGGGCAGGCCGTAATGGGCGATGAAGTTGTAGTTCGTGATCGCCGAACCGGTGGCGACGACCTTCGCGCCTGAGACAATCAGCCCGTCGTCACGCTCCTCCTCGACATGCATGAAGATGTCCCTGACCTCGTCAGGGGCCCGATCGCGATCCACCGGCGGGTTGATGATCGCGTGGTTCCAGTAGAGCACCTTCTCCTGCGATTCTTTGTACCAGCGTCGTGCGTTGTCGGCGAACGGTTCGTAGAAGTTCGCGTTCGCGCCGAGCGTCCCGAGGAACGCGGCCTTGTAGTCGGGGCTGCGGCCCATCCAGCCGTAGGTCATCCGCGCCCACTGCGCGATCGCGTTGCGGTCGGCGAGCAGGTCCTCCCTGCTGTGCGGGGTGCGGAAGAACGGGTGGGTGAAGCCGTCGCTGCCGGTATCGGTGGGGGTGGTGAGTACGTCTTGCTTGTCGGGGTCGTGCAGCGAGTCGTAGAGCCGCGCGGTCATCCGCACAGAATTGCGGAAAGCCGGGTGGGTGGTGACGTCCTTGACCTTCTCGCCGTAGATGAACACCTCTCTGCCGTCGCGAATGGACTCGATGTACTCATCACCGGTCATCGGCCGGGTGGTCGGCTTATCCTGCTCGGACGCGCCGCGGCCGACGGTCCTGTCGCGCTGGCTGGTAGTCATGAGAGTGCCTCTCCGTGTGTTTGTTGGCGCAGGCTGTGGTGTCGAGGGTTGTGGTGGGGCTGTCATGAGGCGGCGGCCTGGTGGCGGCGCAGCGGGGAGAAGACGGCGGCGGCGCCGAACCAGCCGCTCTCCGGGCAGTCGACCGACGCGGCCCAATGCGCGTCGTCGTGCTGCGCGCCGAGTTCGCGGAACCCACCCGCGAAGAACAGCAACGGCTCGGCCGAGGTGACTTCGATGTGGTCGACCTTGCCGATCACGATGAGGTGATCCCCGCCGTCGTAGGTGCGCCACGGCAGGCAGGAGATGGTCGTCGCGTTGCCGACAAGCACCGGCGCGGTCGGCCCTTCGGCCCATTCCGGTTCCTTGGCCTGTGGCCGTCCCGCGAAGTGCCAAGCAGTGTCGAGCTGACCGGTGGCGAGCACGTTCACCGCGAACGGCGCGTCGTCGAGGTAGGCGCACGCTTTCGACTGGCGGGTCAGTGTCACCTGACACAACGCAGGCCGCAGCGACACCGCGGTGAACGCGTTGACGGTGGCGCCGTGCGGTTCTCCGAGGTTGTTTTCGCAGGTCACGACGGTCACGCCGGTGGCGAACCTGCCGAAGCCGTTACGGAGTTCGCGCTGGTCAAGGACCATTGTCGGCACCTCCTGTACGCATGGCGTTCAATTAGCACGCTATGCGTGCAATAATCAGAGTGCCTTGACTCACACGTCGAGTCAAGCCCTGGAGTGAGGAAAGATGGCAGCAATGACTGCTGTGGAGAACGACCGCGACCACATTCAGAGCCTTGAGCGCGGCCTCTCGGTACTGCTGATCTTTGACGCGGAGCGCCCCAACCCGACGCTCGCCGAGATCGCCGCTGCGACCGAGCTGTCCCGGCCCGCGGTGCGGCGCATCCTGCTCACCCTGCAACGACTCGGCTACGTCCGAGGAGCGGCGGGACGATGGTCGCTCACGCCACGTGTGCTCAGTATCGGTCAGCATTACTCGGCCTCGCACGGGATCATCGAGGTCGCGCAGCCGCACCTGCTCAGCCTCGCGGAGAAGACCAAGGAGTCAGCGTCGCTCGCCGCCCTCGATGGCACGGAAGTCGTCTACATCGGCCGCGTGCCGGTCCGCCGGATCATGAGCATCAACGTCTCGATCGGCACCAGAGTCCCGGCGCACGCCACGTCCATGGGCAGGGCGATACTCGCCTGGGCGCCGCCGCGGCAGGTCGATCGGGTGATCGTCGATTCCGGCTTGAGGGCATACACGTCGCGGACAGTCACCGACGAAGCCGAGTTCCGCCGCGCTCTGCGCACCGTGCGGCAGCAGGGCTGGGCCGTGGTGGCGGAGGAACTCGAGGACGGCCTGCTTTCGGTTTCCGCTCCGGTGCGCGACCAGTCAGGCACGGTGGTGGCCGCGCTGGCCTCCTCGACGTCGAGCGGGCGGTCCGACGTCACCCGCCTGCGCGAGGAGGTCGTGCCGCTGCTGCTCAGGGCAGCGGGGGAGATCAGCGCCGACCTCGGACACCGCAGCACAGCGCACGACGGGAGGGACGGCTTCTTCTAGCCCGCAGAAACCACCAGCACCGTGATCGTTCCGGGCAGGCCCGGCTAGTCACCCGCTTCCAGCAGGAGGGAAAGGGCGTGGCTCAGGCAGAGATTGACCGCCTCGCGAACGTTGGCGAGGGTGGCGTCATCCGCCTCATCGGTGAGGAGCAGGACTGTGCCTTCCTCCTCCTGATCGAACACCGAGGGATCGCTGCGAATGAACAATCGCTACCGCCTCAGTGGATAGCGGCAGCGGTCTGGTGGCTCACGCGGGCACGACCGGTTGGGTGTAGGTGCGGCGCACGCTGCAGCCGAGTTTCGCGATGTCGGCACCGTAGACGTGTAGTGAGATCGTGCGGACTTCTGAGCAGTTGCTCACCCGGTGAATGTCCCCCGGCGGCGTCAGGGCAGAGATCGCGCCGACCGGATTGACGTCTTCGCCGACCGCGAAGAGATGTGTTCCGTCGTCGCTCAGTTCGTAACGCTCTTCCTGCTCCTCGCCCTCATAGACGCCGGTGACACACCAGGAGACATGGTCATGGATCGAAGTCCGGTGACCGGGCAGCCACACAAGAGCCACAACGGAGAAGCTGCCGTCCCATTCGGCATGGATGATGTGCTGCAGGTAGCGCTCGGGGTCCCCGAGCGCGTAGCGCTCGGGAAGCCGCAGCCCGTCTCCAAGGCAGGTTCCCAGACATCCTGCGACCGCGGCCGCGGTGTCGGTGGCAGGCAGGCCGAGGTGCACGGCATCGCGGATCGATTCGATCAGGGAAGGCAGGCCGGTTGTGGTCGCGGTTTCGGCAGGCATGGTGCACTTCCTCGGGTCATCGGGATGACGCGGTATTGCGTCATAGTCGTCCGCTACCGACAGCATGCGCCCGCAAGACCTATAACACCACGTCGAAATCATTGGCGGGTGTGAAAGTTCTACTTATGGGTGGTGGACCGTAGAGATCGGT
>JBOHEL010000032.1:0-19014 GCA_050700995.1 Sciscionella sp.
TCCAGATCATCGGAGCTCACCGGCTCCTCGAACCAGCTCACCCCGTACGGGGCGGCGGCCTGCCCGACACGGATCGCCTGCTTGCGGCCGTAGCCGCCATTGGCATCGACGTAGAGCTCGGCGGAATTCCCGATGTGCTTGCGCGCGAACGCGATCCGCGCGAGGTCGCGAGATACCTCGGTGCCCCACGACTCGCCAATTTTGATCTTCACTCGGGTGATGCCTTGGCGCATCCACCCATCCAGCTGCTCGGCTAGGGCGTCGTCGTCGTAACTGGTGAACCCGCCGCTGCCATATACCGGCACCCGGTCACGGGCGGCCCCGAGCAACCAGTGCAGCGGCATCTGCAGCACCTTCGCCTTCAGGTCCCACAGTGCGATGTCCACCGCCGAGATGGCATACCCGACGACGCCGGGGCGGCAGGAGTTGCGGGTGGTGGTCACCATGGCCTGAAAGCAGCGCGGTATCTCCAGCACCTCCTGCCCGATCACCGCACCGCTGAGCGCATCCCGCACTATCGCGACGCACGAGGGGGGCCCGTAGGTCCAGCCGATGCCCTCGATGCGTCCTGCGCGCACGCGGACCAGCACCATCGTGGTGGCGTCCCATTCCAGGGTTCCGTCGGCTTCGTGTGCGTCGGTAGGCACGGTGTATGCCGTCGCCTCGACGGCGTCGATCTTCACGGATCGGTTCCCTCCGCCGCGGGCACGTGTCAGCCGTCCTTGCGGGGGATGAACTCCTGCGCTTTGGTGCGGATGCCTTCCTTCATCACGCCCCACGCATTGGGGTCGCCCTTGAGCATCGCCTGCGCCGCTGACTTCATCTGCTCGAACGTGGCGTGCGGCGGGATGGGCGGGACGTTCGGATCGCACCGCACGTCCAGCACCGTTGGGCGGTCAGCCGAGAGCGCCCTGTCCCATGCGGACGTGATGTCGTCGGGCTTCTCCACCTTGATACCGCCGAGCCCGAGCCCGCGCGCGAAATCGGCGTACCCCACCTCGGGCAGTTGCTGCGACTCGATGAACTTGGGCGAACCTGACATCGCGCGCATTTCCCAGGTGACCTGGTTGAGGTCGTGGTTGTTGAGCACCGCGATGATCAGCCTCGGGTCATTCCATTCCTGCCAGTACCGCGCGATGGTGATCAGCTCGGCCAGCCCGTTCATCTGCATGGCGCCGTCCCCGGCGAAGCAGATCACCGGCCGGCTGGGCGACCCGAACTTCGCGCCGATCGCGTAGGGAACTCCCGGCCCCATCGTGGCCAGATTCCCGGAAAGCGAACCCCGCATCCCGGCGGTGAACTTCAGGTGCCTGGCGTACCAGTTCGCCGATGACCCGGAATCCGCGGTCACCATCACGTCGCCCGGCAGCCGGGAGGAGAGCTCCCAGAACAGCAGCATCGGATTGATCGGATCGGCGTCGGTTTTAGCCTCGGCCTCCATCGTGGTCCACCAATGCGAGACGTTGGACTCGATCGTCTCGCGCCATGCCCGGTCCTGCTTGCGCTCCAGTTGTGGCAGTAGCGCGCGCAGCGTGGTCGCCGCGTCTCCGACGAGATTGACCTCGTTCGGGTATCGCATGCCGATGAAGCCGCCGTCGATGTCGATCTGCACGCCTCGGGCCTGATCAAGCTCGGGCATGAACTGCGTGTACGGGAAGCTGGAGCCCACCATGAGCAGCGTGTCGCAGTCCCGCATCATCTCGTAGCTGGGGCGAGTGCCGAGCAACCCGATCGAGCCCGTAACGTAGGGCAAGTCATCGGCCAGCACATCCTTGCCCAGCAACGCTTTCGCGACCCCCGCGCCGAGTGTGTCGGCGACCTGCCTCACCTCATCGACCGCGCCGCGTGCGCCCTGGCCGATGAGGATCGCCACCCGCTCACCCTCGTTGAGCACCTCGGCCGCCCTGCGCACCCCGTCGTCGTCCGGCGTCACACTCGGGAAGTCGATGCCAAGGCTTGAAGGCACCATCTTGAACGCATGCGTCGGCGGCGAGTACGGCAACTCCTGCACATCGGAAGGGATGATCAGTGCGGTTGGCGCGTGCCGGGTCATCGCCGTGCGGATCGCCCTGTCCAGCACGTTGGGCAGCTGCTCTGGCACCGTCACCATCTGCAGGTAGTCGCTCGCGACATCCTTGAACAAGTTGAGCAGGTCGACTTCCTGCTGATAAGAGCCGCCCATCGCGGTGCGGTTGGTCTGCCCGACGATCGCGACCACAGGAACGTGATCCATCTTCGCGTCGTAGAGCCCGTTGAGCAGGTGCACCGCACCCGGACCCGACGTTGCGGTGCAGACACCGAGGTTCCCGGTGAACTTCGCGTATCCGACAGCCTCGAACGCCGACATCTCCTCATGCCGCGCCTGCACGAACTTCGGGTCGTTGCCAGCCCGCTCCCACGCCGCCATCAGGCCGTTGGTGCCGTCGCCTGGATAGCCGAACACGGTGCGCACCCCCCACTGCCTCAGGCGGTCGAGCAGGTAGTCGGCAACATCAGCAGCCATCGAAGTGACTCCTCGGTACGGCACGGATGGATCACCGTAGGGATTCCCCGAGCACCCGCCCCCTAAACCAGCCCGCACTTTTGGCGTGAACCGCTATCGGCGGAACAGGCGCGCCAGCGCTCGGAACGGCATCGTCACGAGTTGGGCCACCGCGCTGAACGCGGTGGCGATCGCGCTGGCGATCGAGGCGAACACGGTGTGTACGGCGTCGAGAATGCGACTCATGCGGCTCTCCTCTCCAGGCCGATCCGGTCTTGATGGGTACCCGGTCCGAGCGCGACTAAAACCGGCGACATCACAGGGTGCGTAAGCTGCGTCTTGTGCGGACGCGACCGACACTGACCTGGTCTGCTACCGGAGCGCCATGGCCGAGGACGACCAGCCTGGACAGCGTCGTGCGGGTGGTTGGCCGCCGCGGCGTTGTGGTGTTGAGTGGCGCGGGGTTGTCCACCGAGTCAGGGATACCCGACTATCGGGGCGAGTCGGGCACCCTACGCAGGCACACCCCGATGACCTACGGCGAGTTCGTCAGCAGCGAGGAAGGCCGTCGACGCTACTGGGCCCGCAGTCATCTCGGCTGGCGGATGGTAGCCATGGCCAGCCCCAACGATGGGCACTTGGCGGTGGCCGCGCTCCTTGCCGAGGGCTACCTGTCTGGTGTGATCACGCAGAATGTCGACGGATTGCACCGCGCCTCGGGTACACCGGGCGTGGTCGAGTTGCATGGCAGCCTCGATCGCGTCATCTGCCTCGACTGCGGGCAGACGAGCTCGCGGGCGGCGCTGGATGCCAGGTTGCGGTTGGCGAACCCGGCTTTCGATGGTGCGATCGGCCGGCTCAACCCAGACGGTGACGTCGAACTCGCCGAGGAAGCAGTGCGGAGTTTCCGGTTGGTCGCCTGCGGTGGCTGCGGGTCCGGCGTGTTGAAGCCAGACGTCGTGTTTTTCGGTGAGAACGTGCCCGCGCCGAGGGTTCAGCGCTGCTACCGGCTTGTCGACGAAGCCAGCGCGCTGCTGGTGCTCGGTTCCTCGCTGACAGTCATGTCGGGCCTCCGGTTCGTGCGCTACGCAGCCAAGGCGGGTAAGCCGGTGCTCATCGTCAACCGAGGCGAAACGCGCGGCGACCGGTATGCGACCGTCCGCGTCGATCTCCCGCTCGGCAAGGCCCTCACCGACCTCGCAGCCAGGTTCGACGGGGACGCTGTGGCGGCGGCCGGGTACTGACCTCAACTGCGGCTCCGCCCGAGGGAAGTGATGTGGCCGCTCGGTCGTCAGGCTTCCGCTCCGAACCTCGGCTTACCCGGTATGCATTCCGCGAACGGCGCGCCGGTGATCCGGCAGGCTCATCCCGTGGAGAGAAAGATCTTGCCGGGGTTGAGGATCCCGGCTGGGTCGAGGGCGTGCTTGACCGCGGTGTGCATGTCGAGCACGGCGTCACTCACTTCCTTGGCGAGGCCACGACGTTTGAGCAGGCCGACGCCGTGCTCGCCGGTGACGGTGCCGCCGAGGGCCAGCGCGGCGTCGAGGATCTCTTCGAACGCCTCCTGGGCCCGGTGCCGGGCGTTGTCGTCGCCGGGCTTGGTGATGATCAGCGGGTGCAGGTTGCCGTCGCCAGCGTGGGCGACGTTCGCGATCTGGGTGTCGTGTGCGCGACCTATGGCCTCGATGCGTTCCAACATGTCAGAGACTCGGGTCCGCGGTACGCACACGTCCTCGGTGAGCAGCGGCCCCAGCCGTTCCAGCGCTGGGTAGGCCAGGCGCCGCGCCGCGAACAGTGCATCGGCCTCGTGGGGATCGGTGGAACGCGCCGCCCAGCTCGCGCCGCCGCGTCGGAAGCATTCCACCATCGCGTCGGCCGCCGCTTCGCCTGCCTGTCCCGGTTCATCGATCCGGCCGAGTAGCAGCACGTTGGCCGTGGTGGAAAGGCCCATGTTCTTCCAGGCGTCCACCGCGAGCAGGCAGTGGCGGTCGACCAGTTCCAGTGCCGAGGGGATGATGCCAGCCTCGGTCACCTCGCGGACCGCGCAGCCCGCGGCGATCACGGAGTCGAAAGATCCGACGACGGTGCGTTCGGCTTGGCGCGCGGGCAGCAGACGCACGGTGATCTCGGTGATGATCCCGAGGGTGCCCTCGGACCCGACGAGTAGCCCGCACAGGTCGTAGCCAGCGACACCTTTCGCGGTGCGGCGCCCGAGGCGCACGACCCGGCCGTCGGCGAGGACCGCCTGCAGCCCGAGCACGTAGTCGCGGGTGACGCCGTACTTCACGCAGCACACGCCGCCGGCGTTGGTGGCCACATTCCCACCGATCGTTGACCACGGTGAGCTGGCAGGGTCAGGTGGATACCACAGGTCGTGTTCCGCGCAGGCGGCCCGCAACTTGTCGTTGATCACGCCGGGCTGGACGACAGCGAGCCGTTCGACCGGATCGATTTCCACGATATCGGCCATCGCTTCGAACGACAGCAGCACGCATCCGTCGATGGCGTTGGCACCACCGGAGAGCCCGGTGCCAGCGCCGCGGGGAACCAGCGGCACCGTGTGTCGACCGCAGGCTTCCACCACGGCGGCTACCTCGGCGGCGCTGCGTGGACGCACCAGTGCGCTCGGCTCACCGTGCGGAGCCCATTCGGCTTCATCGTGGGCGTATCCGGCCAGCTGGGCGGGATCGCTGTGCACGCGGCCCGCGGGCAATGCGCGCGTCAACGCCTCGATGATACCGTTACCGTCACACACGGTGGCCTCCTCTCTGGTGGGTGTATCAGTCAAGGTCAGTACACCCAAACCGCACAGGCGATGGCAAGCACTGCCGCACCCGGGGTTGCCGTGAGCGTTTCCGCCCGGTGATCACGTTCGCTTCGGTGGCTCGGAAACGTTCACGTCAACACGAGCACTCCGTCCACCAAGCCACCCCGATATGCCCGCCCGCACCCGACAAGCAGAAACCTGCCCGTGTGAGGGGAACCCACATTGCCCTCACACGGGCAGGCATTACCGCAAACGTGATGCCGCGTTCTCGGCCGCTGGAAGGCGACCCGACCAGTCTGAGCTAGGCCGCCGGCGCCACGAACGGCGGCGTGGTGGCACCGTCACCGGTCTGCGTCAGGTCAGCGACGATCTTGAATCCACCGGTGCGTCCCTGCACGTTGTTGCCCGCCGTCGGGTCGACCCCAAGCGCGATAGTGACGCACTTGGCGTCGCCGTTGCCCCCGGTCAGCGTGTGCAGTACCACCCCGCCCGCGGTGTTGGCCGCGTCGAACGCCAGTGAGTTGGTGCCGTTGACGGGTGCGGGGAAGCCAGCGAGTGTGAGTTGCACAGCGTTGTTGAAGGCAGCGCCATTGCCAGTGTCTTCCACGAAGCCGACGCGTAGCAAGCCGGTCAGCGTGCCGTCGTTCTCGAAGCAGAAGGTCTTGGCTGGCCCCGTCTGCCCAGGCTCGGCGTTGGAGAGGGTAACGGGCGCCACCGCGTGGCTGCCATTGAGCACGCTGAGTTTCAGGGTGCCCATCTGGACGTTGTTCCCCGCGACGGTATGGCTATCGCTGAAATAGGAGAAAGTGCCCGCTGTCAATGCGATCGCCGCGCCGACTACGGCGATGCCAGCGAGGCCGCCACCGATCTTCTTCTTCCTGGAAACCATGGTGTGTCTCTTCTCTCAAGATGCGCTGAGGAAATCAGCGGCGACTGGGACGGCGACATGCCGTTGTGACCGCAACGATGCGCCTCGACTCCCTGTGAATCATCGAAAAAGTTGGCTATCTCGACATACCCGCAATTGACTACCGGAAGATACGCACAATTGGCGATGAGTCCTGTGCCGGTATGGCTGAGACTGGGGCCGTTACCGCACTGGACCCGCCCCTCGGATCCCACGAACCCACCCCAAGGGGATCGAGCATGGACACACCGCTGTCGACAGGAACCGTCGGAGCCGCGGCCCGTTACGCAGAGCCAGACAATACCGACATTTCTGAGGGCCGGCAGGCCCGCAGCGGCTTTCGCCGTGCATTCGGCGCTTTTGTCTCGGCGCTGGGTGGGATTGTGGTCGCCGCGATCGTCGCGCTGGTCCTCGCACTGACCCTGGTCCCGGCAGTGGGCGGCGGGCACACGCTGACCGTGCTGTCAGGCAGCATGGTGCCCGCGCTCCCAGTTGGCTCCGTGGTGGTCGATCGCCCCATTCCCGCGGCCTCACTGCAGGTAGGCGACGTGGTCACCTACGCAACCACCGATGAGGTCAGCGGCGCGCCCATCCTGATCACCCACCGCATTGTCGCGATCCATGCCGGCGCCACCGCAACGGTGTTCACCACCAAGGGAGACGCCAACAACGTCGCAGACGACCGCCCTGTCGCCGCCTCCCAGATCCGCGGGAAGCTCTGGTACCACATCCCCTATATCGGCACTGTCCGCAATGTGGTCGATTCCCGAAACGGGCTGCTGCTGATCGGAGGTGTAGTCCTGCTCGTGGGGGCCATCTGGATGCTTTACCGGCTCTTCCGACCCGAGCGCGACGCCACCGATGTGGCTCCACGTCACCGGGGGTCCGGCGGCAGGCGGCGGGCATGAGGTCCCACGGGAACACCCCATCGGCACGCGGTGGGAAGCATCGCGCGCCACCTCGCCACCGCGGTCGCACCGTCGTCCTGCTTGCCTCGCTCTCGGGTGTGCTGATCACCAGCACCGGCTACCTCGTCGCGGGCGGCGGCACGTACGGCTATCTCTCCGACCAGCAATCGGCGCACATCACCATCACCGTCGGCAGTGTGCCCGTCGCGACGAAACTGGCCGCGGCCGGACCCGCACCGGTTCACCCCACGACGTCGAGCACCGCAGGCCCCGCACCGGCGCCAAACCAGCCTGCCGCCGCACCGCCGGAAGCAGGACCACCGCCGGCCGTCGCACCGCTTGCCGTCGCACCACCGCCAGCGGCACCCGCACCACCCTCGACGGCGCAATTGCCAACGCTGCTCGTCCCCACCCTCGCTGTCCAGCCGCCCGCTGCCGGTCAGCGGCAGTAACGATCTGGAGCGGCCGCCGCGACCTTCTCGGTCACTCACCATGTACCGCGGTGTTCTGGCACCAGGATGATGAGCGGCAGCATCGCAACGAGGATCGCAGCGAAGATCAGGAAAATGTGGCCCTGGGCGATTCCAGGGGCGAGGCTGCGGGCGAGGACGGCTGTGGTGACCGATACCGCCGCGATGGAGCCGGTCTGGCGGAACGTGCTTCGCAGGCCCGCTATCGCCGAAACCTGATTGGGGTCAAGTTGTAGCGAGGCATTGTTCGCCGCTGGTAATGCCAGCCCCATGCCGACGCCGGTGACGGCAGCGGCGGTGGCGAGCCAGACGTAGGTCGACATGCCCGAGGCGGGGCCGATGGCCATCATGGCGAGCCCGGCCGCGCTGATGACGAAGCCGATGAGCATGGGCAGGCGGTAACCGGTCCGTCGCAGCGCCAGTACCGCCAGCGCCGCGATGCCGATCATACCGACGGCTCGGGCGGTGAGCAGGGTGCCCGCGGCCAGTGCGTGCATGCCGTAGCGCTGTTGGGCATACAGCGGCACCAGCGCACCGAAGCCGAGTGCAGCACTTCCGTACAGGAAGTTGATCAGGTTCATGACGCCGAAACCCCTGCCACGCAGCAGCCGCATCGGGATTATCGCGGCAGGGTCGCGGCTCGCGTGGCGCAGCAGCAGCGTGATCCCGGCAACCGCGACCGCCTCCGGCACGAGGAAATCGGGACTGAGCACAGATGTGCCCTCGCCGCCGAGGTAGGTCACACCGAGCATCGCGGCGAGCAGCGACACACTCAGCAGCAGGATGCCGACGAAGTCGATGCGCGAGGAGGGTTGGGATGCGCCGGGCGGGATGTACTTCAGCCCTAGCACGATCAGTGCGGCCCCGATGGGTACGTTGACCAGGAAGATCCCTCGCCAGGACCAGTAGGTGACGAATAGCCCGCCGAGGATCGGCCCGACGATGGCGCCGATGGGGACGATGCTGGTGAACAGCCCGACCGCGCGGTCGCGGTTGCGGCCGAAATAGTCCGCGACGATCCCGGTTGCCGAGGGCATGAACGCGCCACCGCCGAATGCCTGCACGGCGCGCAGCGCGACGAGTAAGTAGATGTTGTTGGCCAGTCCGCAGGCCAGCGAGGCCATCGTGAACAGGGCGATCGCGAGCAGGAAGACGCGCCGACGTCCGAGCCGGTCACCGACCTTGCCGATCAGTGGCATGACGATGACCCGCCCGAGTGCGTAGACCGTGATCGTCCAGCCACTCCAGTTGATGCCAGCGTGCAGGTCGCGGTGCAGTGCGGGCAGAGCGGTCGCGACAATCGTCTGATCGATCGAACTCATGAACAGTGCGGTCGAGACGATCACGAAGATGAGGTGACGTCGCGGGTGCGCGTCACCCGCCGACGGGTCGTCGGGTGACGTCGGTAGCGTGCGAGAACGCTCCGCCTTCACGCTATGGGACATTACACTGCTTGCCGGCAAGCAACTATTCTGATTGAGGAGAGGACGGCCATGGACCCGGAGTCAGTGGACCGCCTGCGCCGGGTGATCGGCAGGCTCGCCAGGCAGCTCAACACCTCCTCGACGGGGGAGGGCCTCACACCGTCGCAGGCATCGGTGCTCGGCGTGCTTGCCCGGCGCGGACCGCTCAATCTCGCCGCGATCGCCGACATCGAAGGGCTCAATCCGACCATGCTGTCGCGGGTCGTCGGCAAGCTCGATGAGGCGACGCTGGTCCAGCGGGTGCCGGACCCCAGCGACCTGCGAACCGCGACAGTGGAGATCACTGCACGGGGCAGGCGCATCCACGAGCGCGTCAGGGCGCACCGCGCGGCCGCCGTCTCGGGGTGCTTGGAGCAGCTGCCGGAGCGGCGGCAGGCCACCCTCGTCGAGGCCCTGCCCGCGCTGGAAGAGCTGGCCGCCGAGCTTAAGCGGGCCAACTCAACCCTGCCGCGGTGAGCTCGCGCGTTGTCACCACAGCAGCCCCCTCGCGCGATCCGGTCGGTGGGGGCATCGGGTCAGGCATCGCCACCCTCCCTGATGAGCCGGTGCAGTTCCCGTTCGACGAGGCCGAGCCGGCCCTCTGCAACGAGCGGGATCTCCCTGCGCCACCGCCGCGCCGCAGGTACGTCGATGTCGGCGAGCAGCAGTGACGGCTCGAACAGTGGTGCTTCCGCGACGAGCTGTCCCGTCGGGTCGATCACCCGCGAGCCGCCCCAGAAGCGGGCGCCCGATTCGGTGCCGACCCGGTTGACGAAAACCACCCAGCACTGCTGCATGCGCGCGATGAACCGCAGCAACTCGCCCCAGTAGCCGATGGTGTCCAGCGATTCCGGCCCGAAACCGTTGGCGCTGTTGGTGGGGATGAGCAGCACCTCGGCGCCGTCCTGGGCGGCCAGCCACGGCAGCACCGGCTGCCACGCGTCGTTGCAGATCAGGGTCGCCATCCGGCCGAAGCTCGTGTCGAACGCGCGCATCGCCTGCCCGGGGGCGGCGTGCTTGCGCTCCTCCCAAGCCAGATACGTCGGCAGGTACAGCTTGCGGTGCAGATGTACCGATGTGCCCGAGCTGAGGTAGGACGCGGCGTTGTAAGCGCGCACCCCGCCATCCTCATGGAAACCCACCAGCACGTCAGGGCCGGCCTGCGATAGTGCCGTCAGCCGAGGGTCACCCGCCGAAACGGATTGCTCACCTTGAGCCTTACCCAGCGGGTAGCCGTGCACGCTCAGTTCCGGAAATACCACCAAGTCGGCGCCCTGTGTGCTGGCATCGCCGATCCACTCCTTGGCCTGCTTGAGGTTCGCGTCCACCTCGCCCAACACGCAGTCCACCTGCGCCAGCGCCACCCGCACCATGTCCGACTCCCGTTCCTCGGCCCGAGTCTGTCCTCCTGCCTGGTTATCCCAGCTTTCCTTGGACCGCAATATCCGGTGCGCGGGTGGCAACAACGTCCAAGAATGCCGAGACACGGCCGTTGGACATGTAGCAACACGTGTTGCAGCGGTGGCTGACCATGGCGCACCATCGCGGTATGGCAGACGAAGGCTCCACCAGCCTGACCCGTGCGATCGCGATACTGACCGCACTGGGTTCCCGGGACGGCACCGCAGGCGAAGGGATCGGCGTCGTGCAGATCGCACGGCTGGTCGGCCGCGAAAAGAGCCAGGTCTCGCGCACCATGACCACACTGGCAACGGCCGGGCTGGTGATGCGGGATCCGGACACGCTGCGATACCGGCTGGGGTGGCGGTTCTTCGCCCTCGCCGCAAGTGCCGCCGATCAGCAACTACTCGCGCTCGCCCCGCACATGTTGCGCCAGCTCGTGGCTCACGTCGGGGAGCGTGCCCACCTTTCGGTGTTGGAAGGAAGCGACGTGCTCACAGTGCTATCGGAGAGCCCGGAGCGGGCCATCCAGGCCGCGGGGTGGGTCGGCGAAACCACGCCGGTGCACTGCACATCCTCGGGGCGGGTGCTGTTGTTCGACCGCACCGATGCCGAGGTGCGGTTACTGATGCAGGGCACCGATCTCGCCGCGTCGGCACCGAACGCGCCGCACGACATTGAGGAGTTGCTGACCAGGCTCCGAGATGCCAGGCGGCGTGGCTTCGCGGTCGTCAGCGAGGAGTTCGAACCAGAGCTGGTCGGCGTGGCCGCCCCGGTGCGCGACTTCCGTGGCCACACCATCGCCGCGCTGAACATCTCCGCGCCGAAGTTTCGCCTCGGGCGGGCGCTGAGGGCGGCAGGCCGTGACGTCAAGGCAGCCGCGGACCATCTGTCCCGCGCGATGACATCGCCGCCGTCAGGGGGCCAGGTAACCCCGGCCGGGGGCGCGACATCTCAACAAAGGAGCAAATCATGACCAGTCGACCTCTACCGTTCTTTTCCAGCGGCTTGCGTTTGGACGGCGACCTGCACCTGCCCGATGACGATGGTGCCCGCGCGCCGTACCCGGTGGTGATCGCCTGCTCCGGGTACCAGGGACAGAAAATCATCCACCCGGAGCGGTTCGCCCGTGCGCTGAACCCGCTGGGATATGCGGTGCTGGCCTTCGACTACCGCGGCTTCGGGCTCTCCGAGGGCGAGCGCGGCAGGCTGGTTCCGCAGGAATGGGCCGAGGACATCCGCGCGGGCGTCGACCGCCTCATGGGCGTCAAGGAGGTCGACTCCAGCAGGCTCGGTCTGATCGGTTGGGGGCTCGGCGGCGGGGTCGTGGTCGCCGAGGCTGCCGAAGATCCACGGGTGAAAGCCGTCGCCTGCTGCAACGGCATCGCCGACGGCAACCGCTCAACCCGAAACATGCACGACGAGAGCTCCTGGAACGGCTTGCTGCGACGGATCGAGGCCGACCGTGAGCGGCGGACCGCTCTGGGGCGCTCGGAGATCGCGGACCCGTGGGACATCGTGCGGCTCAACCTGGACGATCGCACCGACGGCTACGTCGGCGAGGAGCTTTACAAGGCACCTGGGTTCGGCTCCGGCGTCACCCTGGAATCGGCGGATTTCTTGCTGCGATTCTCGCCCGAGAAAGTGATCGACCGTATCGCACCTCGACCGCTGCTGATCGTGCACGGCGCGCAGAACGAGCTGCACAAGCCGATCGAGGCACGCACCATGTTCGAGCGCGCCGCCGAACCGAAACAGCTCGAGATGCTCCAGGGTCGCGGCCACACCGAGTGGATGTTCGACGACGATCCCACCTTCAAGCACGTCGTCGGGCTGCTCAAGGAGTTCCTCGCCGCTGCGCTGGCCGCCGACGCACCCGCCGAGCACCACTACCTGTCCGCCGCTCATGGCACCTGAGCGACGCCGCCGTAGAAGGAGCACCGTTCGGCGCCCTCGGCGTCCTCGGGCGTTTCAGGACGCCACTCCGGGACGAACACCACGCCAGGATCTACCAGGGCGAACCCGGCGAACATGCCGGTAACCTCGCTCCTGGTTCGCAGCGTGACCGGGTTCTGCGAATTCTTGTACAGATCTGCCGCGCCGGACACCTTGTCCAGCGTGTCCCCGCTGACGTGGGAGAGGATGAGGTGGCTGTCTGGTGCCAGCGCTGCCCGGTAGCGCTTGAGCACGTCGGCGGGGTGGTCGGAGTCGGGTATGAAATGCCAGACCGAAACCATCATGAGGGCCACCGGTTCGGTGAAGTCGATCAGCCTTCTTGCCGGTTCCGAGTTCAGGACCTCCTCCACGTTCCGGAAGTCCATGTGCAGGATCTCCACGTCCTGGATGCCTTCCAGGATCATCTTGCTGTACTCCACCGCCACTGGTTCGTTGTCGACGTAGAGAACCTTCGAGTCGGGCCTGCTCTTCCGTGCGATCTCGTGCACCGGGCCAACGGTGGGCAAACCGCAGCCGAGGTCGAGATACTGGCTGATACCAAGCTCGGCGCAGTAACGCACCGCCCGCTGTAGGAACTTCCGGTTTTCCCTAGCCAGGTACGGCATCTCCGGCATGACCTGGTAGATCTGCTTGGCCAGTGCCCTATCGGCCTCCAGGTTGAAGTTTCCGCCAAGGTAGTAGTCGTAAAGGCGCGCCGCGCTCGGGATCTTCAGCGCGTCGGTGTTCTGGAGCTTCCCCACCCTGTCGTGGTCGATCATCTACCGCACCCTTCTGCTCGCCGATTCGCCCGTGCGTCATCGCTCGACCCCCGAGCGTAGTCGGTTAGGGCAGCGGCCTGAGCTACAGCGCGTACAGCGCGGGCAGGTTGATGACGATCGCTTCCTGGGCGCTGCGTGCGATCACCACCACAGCCTCGTCGGAGGGGCCGGGGTTCTCCTCCCGGTGCGGCACGAACGGCGGCACGAAGATGTAGTCGCCGGGGGAGGTCTTCAGCCTGCGCTCGACGATCTCCTCGCCACCGCTGGACTTCTCGGCGAACACGAACTCGGGGTGGCCGGACACCACATAGATTGCCGTTTCCGAGTCGCCGTGATGGTGGTTGCCCGAGGAGGTCTTCGCCGCGACGTGGGTGCGCCCCATCCACAGCTTCTCGGAGCCGACGTTCTTGCCACTGATGGCTGCCAGCCGCAGCATGCCGTCGGTCTGTGCGGTACGCCTGTCGAGCTCGCTCGCCGTGATGTGGTGCACGCGGGTACGCATGCGCGCGAACTCCTCGGGCGTGGCCTCGGCGGGCAGATCGGGGTGAAAGTCGTCATGTCGCTGGCTCACCGCTGGTGTCCCTTCGACGCCGCTCTTTTGGCCGCACCCATCGTAGGCCAGGAGGCCGCCCGGCGGTTTCCCTGAAGCAGGCGTAGATGTGAACCTCCCGGCCGTGGTCTGCGTAGGAATGAGTGACGAGGCTTATCCAGGAGGGCTTTGGATGAAAATCACCATGATAGGGACGGCACGCCTGGGTCCTGCGGGACTCAGGTCCGCGGGGCTGGTTGGCACGCTGGCGGTCGCAGGGCTCCTTGCGGCGGCGTGCGGCGGGAGCGCGCAGCCAGGCAGTTCATCGAGCGGCTCACCTGGCACCGGCGCGGGCGCTGCGGCGGCCGCCGCAGCGAGCACCAGCCACCTCATCGACGGCAGCGGTAGGACGCTGTACCTGTTCGCCGCAGACAAGGGCAGCACCTCGTCCTGCTACGGCAGCTGTGCGCAGTACTGGCCGCCTGTGAAGGCCGGTACCCAGCTCAAGCTCAGCGGTGGTGGGGCCACCAGCGGCACATTGGGGACGACACCGCGTAAGGACGGCAGCAAGCAGGTGACCTACGCCGGGCACCCGCTGTACACCTACTCCGGCGATAGCAGGCCGGGCGACACCGCGGGCCAGGGCCGCAACCTCAGCGGAGGCCTGTGGTGGATCGTGTCGCCGAGCGGCGCGGCGATCACCAAGGCGGTTAGCTCCGCGCCCGCGACCGGCAGCGGCAACTCACAGTCCGGCGGTTACGGGGGCGGCTACTGACGATCCGCCCTGGTGGCGTTTCAATCGCCGAAACGCCACCAGGGCGGTCGCGGCCTGCCAGCGGCATGAGCGCTCGCGACCTGCTCGACTAACTTGCCGTGCAACGGGTGGGTCAGGAAGAATGCCCACATCACGTGAGTCGCCGAAATTGTCTGCGTGGCCGACCCCGGCCCGCTGTCGACCAGTGCGCCCGGCCAGGTGTGCCCTGCCCCGTCGATACGGTAGTGCACGACGGCCGATCCCCGTGCGCAGTGCTGCCAGGAGATCCTCGTGACGTCCGTGCCGATTCGGCGGTAGCCGGCGGGAGACACGCAGTGATCGTGGTGCACCCAGCGCTGCAGCCAGTCCGGGATAGCGGGGAATGGCTCGCCGTGGCTTTCACCGCCGCCGTACTCGATAATCGGATCGGCGGTGCCGTGGAACTCCATGATCGACACCGGAATGCCGGGCCCGCACCCCTGCGCGGATTGGGGGTAGAAGGCGCCGGAAACCGCGGCGAACGCGGCGATCCGGTGCGGTAAGCGGCAGGCCAGCAGCGCGGTGAAGCCGCCGCCGTTGGACTTCCCCGTCGCATAGATCCGATCCGGGTCCACGCACAGTGTGCGCTGCAGGTGATCGAGCAGGTCGCTGACGAACAACACATCGTCGGAAGGCGGGGAGTACGGCGCGCCCTCAAAGGCTGTCTTGTCATCCGCACCGGGCAGCCCGCGCGGATACACCGCGATCGCATCGAGCGCGTCGATGCCGGAGTAGGCCTCGATATCGGACCCGTCGCCTTTCCGGCCGTGAAATGCCAGCACCACCGGGGTGGGGCGGGCGGGGTCGTAGCCCTCGGGTAGGTGAATGAGGTACGTACGGTGGTAGCCGCCCGAGTCGATGCCGCGTTCCACGGTCTGGCCTTCGGGCAGATCCGGCGCACGGTGGCAACCGCGTGTCTTCACCGGGTGATCTCGCGGGCGCTCATGCGGGGCGGCGGACGCCGCTGCCGAGGGTGTCGCGATCGCGGCGGCGACAGCCAGCGTCAGGATGCCAACAATTCGGGAGCGGATTGTTCGTGTCATCACAGCACCTGGTCAAGGAAGGAGCGCAGCCGGTTGCTGCGCGGGGAGTCGAAGAACTGCGCGGGTGGGGCCGCTTCGAGTAGGCGGCCGTGGTCGAGGAACGCCACCTGATGGGCAACCTCGCGAGCGAAGCGCATTTCATGGGTGACGACCACCATCGTCATGCCTCGGCCCGCGAGGTCGCGCATCACCGCGAGCACACCCTTGACCAGCTCGGGGTCCAGCGCGGAGGTCGCCTCGTCGAACAGCATCACCTCCGGGTCCATCGCCAGCGCACGAGCGATGGCCACCCGTTGCTGCTGGCCGCCGGACAGTTGCGTGGGGCGCCGGTCTTCGAAGCTCTCCAGGCCGACCGAGCTGAGTTGGGCACGCGCGATCGCGACGGCCTCATCCCGCGACTTGCCGATCACTTGCTGCAGCGCCAGCGTCACATTGTCCAGCACGCTATGGTGCGGAAAGAGGTGGAATCGCTGGAAGACCATGCCGACCCGCGTTCGGATGCGGTCGACATCCGCACCGGGGTCGGTCACGGCGTCCTCGCCGATGAATACCCGACCGGAACTGGGGCGTTCCAACAGGTTGGTGCAGCGCAGTAGCGTCGACTTGCCCGATCCCGACGGCCCGATGATGCACGTCGTCGCACCGCCGGGAGCTTCAAGCATGATGTCGTCGAGGACTGGGGTGCCGCCGAACCTTTTGCTGACGTGGTCGTACCGCACCGCGGTGCCTGCCTTGTCGGCGCCCGTGGCGCTCACGGCATGGATCACGGACCTGGGTGAGGGACTCATGCCACGGCCTCCTGTGTGAGGGCGGGGTTCTTGGGCTTGACCGTCGGGCGGCCCTGCCGCAGCCGTTTCTCCCATGCGTTGACGGCGTAGGTCATGGGAACTGTGATCGCCAGGTAGATCAGCCCCGCGGCCACGAGCGGTGAGAGGTTCGCATTGTTGATCGAGCTGTCGCGGGCGATGGAGAACAATTCTCGCTGACCCGATGCGAGACCGAGCAGGAACACGAGCGCGGTGCTCCTGATGATGAGAATGAACTGCCCCGTCAGTGCCGGAAGCACGCTGTGCACTCCGATCGGGATCACGAACAGGCGCAGCGTTTTCAGGTGTGAGATGCCGAGGCTGCGAGCCGCCTCGACGATTCCCGGCTCGACGCTCTGGAATCCGGAACGGAATATCTCGGCCATGTATGCGCCTTCCATGATCCCGATCGCCAGCGCGGCGTAACCGTAGGTCCAGCCTCCGAAAACGGTCAGTCCGGCGAGCGGCAGGCCCTGACCGATCAGGTAGACGCTCAGGATGTGCGGAAGCCCTCGAAAGACATCGACATATACCCGGCACGGTGCCCGTACGATACGGCTTCGGGACATCAGGGCGAATGCGACGGCGATGCCGATCACCAGCCCGACCAGGCTGGAAAGCACGGCAAGAAGCAGTGTGTTCAACAAACCGACTTTGAACAGTGTCGGTAGCGTGATCGCGATCAAGTGGAGGTTGAAAAAGGTGTCCACAATGTTCTGCAGACCGTCCATGGCGTCACCTTTCCTTACCCCTGGTGCGTACTGCCAGGGCGTTGCTTCATCCCGGGATAGCGATTCAGCATGTCCTGTGTGATCTGCAGCCCCTTCGGGTGCCATTTGTCGAAAAGCGCCGTGTAGGTGCCGTCCGCGATCACCGCGGCGAGTGCGCTGTCCAGCGCTTTCTTCAACTCGTGCTTGTCCTTCGCGACGGGGAAGGCCGATGAGCCGGTTGTGACGGACTGGGTCGCCGTGAAATCGGGATGCTGTTTGAGCAGGCTCGCGGTTGTGGCGACGCCGGTGAACAGCCCGTCCACTTGGCCCGCTTTCAAGGCGTTCGCGCTGGCGGCGACATTGGGGAATTGCTTCACCTGCACGCCAGGTGTCTTTTTCTGCAATACCGGGATGAGCGCGCTGCCGACGGTAATGGCGACGGTCTTCCCGTTCGCTTGCGCGATGGAGTCGACCCGTGCGGCCTTTCGCGAGATCAGCCGCGCCTGGCTGTATTTGACCGGGGTGGTGAAGTCGACGACCTTCTCGCGCTTCGGTGTCATCAGTACGCCGAACGCCGCCGAGTCGTACTGGTGGTTACGCACGTTGGGCAGCATGCTGGCGAAGTCGGTCGCCACGTAGTCAGCGGTGACCCCCATCTTCTTGGCCATCGCCCGGGTCAGTTCGATCATGAAACCGGTGGGCTTGCCGTCCTTGACGAATGAGACGGGCTTGTCGTCGGAGCGGAACGCGAATTTGATGGTGCCCGAGGTCATCGTGCCGAGCTTGTTTTCGCTTGAACTGCTGGTGCCACCGCATGCGGCTAGTGAGCAGCATGCCGCGATGATGGCTGCCGCCGCCACTAGGCGTGAGTGTTTCATGAGTCCTCCGGTGTATTTGCGGGTGTGTGCTCGGAGGGCTGGCGATCGGGTAGATCGATCAGTCCCGCCAGGAAGTCCGCGATGCGCTCGACGGCGGTTCGCACCAGTCGAGCGCCTAATTCGGGGCTGGCTTCGCGCCCGTCACCGAGGGTGCCGGTGGTGCTGAGCGTGTGATACGACTGCGGAAAGTGGATACCGGGGTGGGAGCGGCTCAATCGACCGGCAGGCGGTAGGTCGTCGAGCGTGGCGCTGCCGCGCGCCAGCCAACCCTCCCGAACCAGGCTGGGGTCGGCGAACATCGCCTGCGAGGTCTCGATCTCGCAGCCGTGACCGCGCACCGTGCTCGCGGCGTACTCGGTCGCTAGGTCGGCGACCACCGGCGTCACGCCGCTCCAGGCTAGGTAGAGGTCGGTAAGGTCGCCGCGCAACCGCGAGACCGCGACCTCGATGGCGGAGTTGTTGCCGCCGTGGCCGGTAAGCAGGAAAACCTTGCGCCAGCCGTGCCGGTACAGGCTGGTGACCAGTTCGTAGATCACCTGTTGCAAGGTCACCGGCGTCAGCGTCAGCGTGCCGGGGAAACCCATGTGATGTTCGGATACGCCGACCGGAATAGCTGGTGTCACGACGACTCGCGGGCTCAGTCGCTCCGCGACCCGATCGGCGACGACGGCCGCGCGACTGGTGTCGGTGCGTTGCGCCAGGCCGTGCCCATGCTGCTCGCAGGAACCGAGCGGGACGATCGCGACCGGGGCCTGTGCGCGTCTGGCCGCGATCTCCGGCCACGTCAGGTCGGCGATGCGGTGTGAGCGCGGCGCCGTGGGTTCAGTAAGGGGTTCGGAGGTCATGAGGCCACCAGTTCTGCGCGATAGGTTCGGATGCGTTGTCAGCTAAGGCGGCGGGTCACATCGTCATGCAGTTGCCGCAGGTGATCGCGGGTGAGGGTTTCGGCGGCCGCCGCGTCGCCCGACCCCACCGCGTGGAAGATGGCAAGGTGCTGGTGGTAGTCGCGTGTGCGGTCGTCGATGAGCAGGCGCAGCATCCGCTGCTCGCGGCCGCGGACCGACAGCAGCGAGTCGACCACTTCGTGCAGCACACGGTTGCCGGAGGCCATGGCGAGTTCGCGATGGAAGTTCAGGTGCGGGC
>JBOHEL010000033.1:0-18821 GCA_050700995.1 Sciscionella sp.
CGACGAGCACGGCGGGCTGTGCAACGGGAATGAGGCGATCGGCGAGTTGGTCAACGTCAGCGGGGCGGGCGCGTTCGCAGGCTACTACAAGAACGAGGACGCGGACAGAGCGCGCCTGCGTGGCGGGCGGTACCACAGCGGCGACCTCGCCTACGCCGATGCCGACGGCTACTGCTATTTCGCCGGCCGATCCAGCGAATGGTTGCGGGTGGACGGCGAGAATCTGGGCACCGCGCCGATCGAGCGGGTGCTGTTACGTCATCCCGGCATCGCCGAGGTCGCGGTGTATGCGCTACCTGACGACCATGGCGGTGATCGAGTGACGGCGGCTGTGGTGCTCCGGCCGGGTATCGAGTTCCACCCAGGAAACTTCAGCGAGTTCCTCGCCACGCAACCAGATCTCGGGCCCAAGCAGCGGCCTTCACTGATACGGATCTGCCAGGAACTCCCCCGTACCGCCACATACAAGGTCCTCAAGCGTGCGCTCGCCGAGCAAGCATACGACTGTGCAGACCCGCTATGGCGGCACGAACGCGGTCAATACCTGCCGCATCTCACTCCTGCCTGACCCCGGCATTTGGTCGGCACAACGCCGGTACGGAAGGTGATCAAGCCGCTACGGATGAGGGGTCAGCGGGTCTTGTCCAGCCGCGCGAGTGTTTCGCCATACTCCCGCAACAACTCGGCCATGACATCGGCCACCGAATGTATCTCGTTCATCCGCCCGACGATCTGCCCAACCGGCATGGACACCACCGAGGGATCCTCGGACGCCACGATCCGCTCATGGGCCGGACCTACCAGCAGGTTCTGAAGTGGCATCGGCAGCGGTTGCGGCGCATCCTCGGCCTGCCACGCCTCGGTCCACCGCGTTTTCAGCAGCCGGGCGGGCTTCCCGGTGTAGATCCTTGTTCGCACGGTGTCGGCCGAGGTCGCGGAAAGCAGCGCCTGCTGCATCGCCCCGGCGGAATCCATCGTCTGCCGGTATTCCGAGGTGGTCAGCCAGTAGGACCCCATCCACACCCCGGACGCGCCGAGCGAGAGACCTGCCGCGGCCTGCCTGCCGGACCCGATTCCGCCTGCCGCGAGTACCGGAACACGGTCGCCGACCGCATCGACGATCTCCGGGAGCAGCACCATCGTGGCAATCTCGCCGGTATGGCCACCCGCCTCATAGCCCTGCGAGACCACGATATCGACGCCGTTGTCTACGTGGCGCCTGGCATGTTCCGCCTTGCCCGCCAACGCGGCCACCGGGATGTTGCGCGCATGCGCCTGCTCGATCACGTCGACCGGCGGTGACCCGAGCGCATTGGCGATCAGCTTGATCGGGTGCCGCAGCGCTACCTCGACGTGCGCCCGCGCCACCGAGTGCAGCCACCCGAGCACGCCCGCCCCATTGTCAGCGGAACCGGGTATCTCCGGCACCCCCAGCTCACTCAATGTGCGTGCCACAAACGCCCGATGCGCGGGCGGGATCAGCTTGTTGAGGTCCATCGAGGTGCCCTCGGTCGGCACCGTCGCGGGCATCACGATGTCGACGCCGTAGGGCTTGCCGTCGGTGTTGGCGTCCATCCAGTCAAGTACCGCATCCAGTTCCGCGGCTTCGTTGAATCGAACGCAGCCGAGCACCCCGAGCCCGCCCGCGCGCGAGATCGCCGCCGCGACGTGTTCGGAAGGGGTGAATCCGAAGATCGGGTGCTGGATACCGAAGGTGTCACACAGCGGGGTGCGCATATGGCTCCTCGTGCCTGCGGATCAGGAGGTGGACGTCGGGGCGGTCTCGCTGGCGGGGTGCCGCAGGCTCGGCTCGTGCTCGGCAGCCCACTGCTGGGCCCACGAGTAGTCCGGCTTCCCAGCGGGCGAGCGCCCGATCTGCGCGACCACCCACACGATCCGGGGCACCTTATAGCTCGCGATCTCCCCTCGCACATGGGCGTCCAGTTCCTGCAAGGTCGGGATCGTCCCTGGCCGCGCCTGGATGACCGCAGCCACGCGCTGCCCGAGACGTTCGTCCGGTACGCCGATCACCAACGCGTCGAACACATCTGGATGGGATTTCAGCACCGCCTCGACCTCTTCCGGGAACACCTTCTCGCCACCGGTGTTGACGCACATCGATCCGCGGCCTAGTAGCGTCACCGTGCCGTCCGCCTCGTAACGCGCGTAGTCTCCCGGCACCACATACCTGGTACCGTCGACCTCCACGAAGATCGTCTTGCTCTTCTCGGGATCATTGTAGTAACCGAGCGGTACGTGACCGCCCCGTGCGATCCTGCCAACGGCGCCGGGCTGCTGTCGCACCAGACGGTTCACCTCGTCAATGAGAATCGCCTGCGCGCCGAAGTTCACCCTTGGCCCCGCTGACTGGTCGATACCCTTGCCGACCACGCCCAAGCCGGTGAAGCCGGTTTCAGATGAGCCGATGGCGTCGGTGAGATAGGCGTTCGGCAGGTGCTCTAGGAACTGCTGCTTGACGCTCTGCGAGAACAGCGCGGCGTGACTGGAGATGGCGACCAGCGAGGAGGCGTCGTAGTCGCCCGTGGTGTATGCCTCGATCAGCGGGCGCGCCATCGCGTCCCCGACGATCGTCAGGACTTGGACCTTGTTTGTCTGCACGACGCGCCAGATCTCGTCGGCGTCGAACTGCGGCACGAACACGACGGTGCTGCCGGAGAACAGGGCGCCGAATGTCGCCCATTGTGCGGCACCGTGGATGAGCGGCGCGGCGGGCAGCCGTACCAGGCCACCGTTCTGCTTGCCCTCGTTCGCCATCGACCACTCATCCGGCACGTATTCGCCGGTGACGAAATTGATACCGCCCCCGAGTGCCCGCCAGACGTCTTCCTGCCGCCATAACACGCCCTTGGGGTAGCCGGTCGTCCCTCCCGTGTAGAGGATGTAGATGTCGTCAGGACTGCGCTCTGGGAAGTCACGGTCGGGGGATGCTGCGGCAAGAGCCGACTCGTAGTCGACGCCGCCGTAACCAGCGTAGTCCAGATCGGTACCGTCCTGGATGACCACGGTATGCCGCAGCTTCGGTGTATCGGCAAGGACGCCGGCTACCTTGTCCGTGTAACGGCGCTCGTGCACCAGAGCCACCAGGTCGGCATTGCCGAAGAGGTAGCGCAACTCGCCGTGCACGTAACGGTAGTTCACATTCACCGCGACCGCCCTGATTTTGTAGGCCGCGATCATCGCCTCCACCGTCTCGATGGAGTTTCCGGCGTAGACACCGATATGAGAGCCCTCGCGGACCCCGTTGCGCGCGAGATGGTGTGCGAGCCGGTTCGCCCGCTCATCCAGCTGCGCGAAGGTGACCTTCCGGTCACCGCATACCAAGGCGGTCCGATCCGGAACGGCATCGACGGCGTGTTCGATGAGGTCTGCGATGTTGTGTGCCACCACACCAAACTAGAACATGTTATTGTGCCACGGCAATCCCTGCGGCGGAGAATCTCTCCAGGGTATCGGCTGGGTCCATCGATTCAGGAGGCCAGGTATGGCAGCGGAACCCCATTGCCTCGTCGAGCAACGCGACCACACCCTGGTCGTCACGATGAACCGTCCGCAGGCACGCAACGCGCTCACCGGCGAGATGTTACAGATCATGGTCGAAGCCTGGGACAGGGTGGACTCCGACCCTGAGATACGCGCGTGCGTGCTGACCGGTGCGGGTGGAGCGTTCTGTGCCGGTGCGGATCTCAAAGCCATGTCCCGCGCCGCGCCGAGCGACGCGTTCGAAGCCGGCAGCTTCGACCCAGCCAGGATCGAGGGACTGCTCAAGGGCAGGCGGCTTCGCAAACCCCTGATCGCCGCGGTGGAAGGCGCCGCGATCGCGGGCGGCACCGAGATCCTGCAGGGCACCGATATCCGAGTCGCGGGCGAGAGCGCCAAGTTCGGCGTCTCGGAAGCGCGCTGGGGCCTGTTTCCGATGGGCGGTTCGGCGGTCCGGCTACCTCGCCAGATCCCGTACACCGTCGCCGCGGACATCCTGCTCACCGGCCGTCACATCACCGCTGCGGAGGCCAAGGACGTCGGTCTGATCGGGCACGTCGTCGCGGACGGCGAGGCACTCGAACACGCACTGCGGCTCGCCGAGATGATCGCGTCGAACGGCCCGCTGGCTGTGCAGGCGATCCTACGCACCATTCGGAACACCGAAGGCATGCACGAGGAAGCAGCATTCAGGATCGAAGCCCAGTACGGCATCGACGTCTTCGCATCATCCGACGCCAGGGAGGGCCCCAGGGCATTCGCCGAGAAGCGCGAGCCACGGTTCCGCGGCCGCTAGTGTCCGTGAGTACGTGCTCGCGGTGCGGGGATGCTAGATCGCACTGTCCCGCCCCGCCCAGTACGGGTCGCGCAGCGTGCGCTTGTAGAGCTTGCCGTTGGGATCCCTCGGCAGCTGATCGCAGTAGTCGATGCTGCGGGGCAACTTGAACTTCGCAAGGCGCTCCCGCGCGAACGCCAGCAGTTCCGCGGTCAGCTCGTCACCAGGCTGGACACCTTCGGCAGGTTGGACCACCGCCATGATCTCCTCGCCCCACTCCTCGTGCGGCACTCCGAACACCGCGACGTCGGCGACCTTCGGGTGGACCGCCAGCTCACCCTCGATCTCCGCGGGGTAGATGTTCACCCCACCCGAGATGATCATGTCGTTCTTGCGGTCACAGAGGAACAGGTAGCCATCCCTGTCGAGATAGCCCACATCGCCAAGCGTGAACAGTTCGCCGACCTTCGCCTGCGCGGTCTTCTCCCTGTCCTTGTGATACTCGAACTTCGCGTTGCCCATCTTCATGTAGACGGTCCCGACTGCGCCGGGTGCCATCTCGTTGCCGTCGTCATCGAGCACCTTGATCGTCGAGTTCGGCCAGGGCCGTCCAACCGAACCCGGCTTGCGCAGCCAATCGGCGCCGGAGATCGCGGTGCCACCGCCTTCGGTCGCGGCGTAATATTCGGTAACGACCGGCCCCCACCAATCGAGCATCCGCCGTTTCACTTCAAGCGGGCAGGGCGCGGCGCCGTGGATCATGTTGCGCAGCGAGGAAACGTCGTATCTCGCCCGTACTGCCTCGGGCAGCCCGAGCAACCTGCGGAACTGCGTCGGAACCATATGACTGTGGGTCACCCGATGCTTTTCGATCAGGCGCAGCATCTCCTCCGGCTCCCATTTGTCCATAAGCACCACGGAATGCCCTAGTTGCAGAGAGATCACCACGAAGTTGAGCACCGCAGTGTGATATAGCGGCGAACCACAGATATGCACGTGCCCATCGCGAGGCTTGATCTCGAAAATAGCGAAGAAACCTGTCGACGCCACCGGTACCGCGTCTGGGTCGGCGCCGCTCAGCGGGCGTTTCACACCCTTCGGCCTGCCGGTGGTTCCCGATGTGTACAACATCGGCGATCCGGTCGTGCGGTGTGACGGGCGCCCGCCCGACGCGCCTCGCCGCAGATCGGACAACGGCCGAAAGCCGTCGAGGGGCCCCACCGCGAACCTCGCGGACTCCGGCAAACCGGACTGTTCAGCCGCGTCGACGGCGACTTCGCCGAACCGCTGGTGCGTGAGGAACGCCTTGGCGCCGCTGTCGGAGATGATGTAGGCGACTTCTGGCGCCGTGAGATGCCAGTTGATCATCACTACGTAGAGCCCGATCTGGTGGGCCGCGAAATATGCTGCGACAAGATCCGCACCGTTGGGCAACATCAGCACAAGAACATCACCGGCGCCGAGGCCCATGGCCTGCAAACCCTGCCCGTATGCATTCGCCGCCGCCGCGAGTTCCCCGTAACTGAACTCGCGCCCGCCGGCCTCCACCACCGCAGTGGCGTCGGGCCGCTCGCGCGCGATGTTCCACAGACCGAGCGCCATCGCGGCGGCAGTACCGGCAGTCACGTCAGGCACACTCCTTCGCCTCGCAGATCCGCAATCAATCTAGAACGTGTTTCACTCATTTACAAGGTCTCACGCTGGCATCGCGGCCGCGAGCGCGCGCACCTGTTCGCGGTCGCGGCAGCCAACGATCAACTCGGTAACCCCCGCCGCCTCCCACCTGCGCACCTCCGATGTCACCTGGTCCGACGAGCCGATAATCGAAATCTCCGCGACGAGCTCGTCCGGCACCACCGCCGCAGCTCGCTGCTTGTCCCCCGCCGTAAACAACCTGCCGATCTCCCGCACCGCCGTGCCGTAGCCCATGCGCGTGAAGACCCCGGCGTGAAAGTTCATCTCAGGAGCGCCCATCCCGCCGAGGTAGAGTGCCATCGCGGGCTTGAGCTTGGCGTATTCCGCAGCGGGGTCGTCTGTCACCACGACGTGACAGGTGGCCGCTATCTCGAAGTCATCCCGTTTCCCACTGGCACCCGCGCGGGCGAATCCCTCGGCGAGCCACGATTCGTAGGTTGCGGAGAGGCGTGGCGCGTAGTAGATCGCCAGCCAGCCGTCGGCGATCTCCGCGGCGAGCGCCACATTCTTCGGGCCTTCGGCTCCCAGCCATATCGGCAGGTCAGCACGCAGCGGATGGGTGATCGGCCGCAGCGACTTGCCGAGCCCGAGCGCGCCGGCCCCCTCATACGGCAGTGGATAATGCGGCCCGTCGCCGGTCACCGGCTTCTGCCTCGCGAGCACCTGCCGCAGGATCGAAACGTATTCCCTGGTACGAGCCAACGGTTTGCCGAACGGCGCGCCGTACCAGCCCTCGACGACCTGCGGCCCGGAAACCCCGAGGCCGAGCACCGCCCTTCCCCCGCTGAGATGGTCCAGCGTCAGCGCGTGCATCGCGGTCGAAGTCGGGCTACGAGCCGAAAGTTGCGCCACCGAGGTGCCCAACCGCACACGCTCGGTGCCCGACCCCCACCAAGCCAGCGGAGTGAATGCGTCCGAGCCCCACGACTCCGCGGCGAACACAGCGTCGAAGCCGTAGCGCTCCGCTGCCCACACCAGCTCCTCAGCATTCTGCGGGGGCGCGGCTCCCCAGTACCCGAGTTGCAGTCCCAGCTTCATGTCACAAGCCAATCACCGTCTTGCCGAAAAATCGAGAACATGTTTCACTTTGTCACGTGACTGGCAGCAAAATCGCTCCACAGCACCGACCGCCCCACGACGCGCCGCTGCGCGCACCCCTGGAACCGGGCTTCGACTACACCCGATCGCTCGGGGAGACGATAGGGCGGTTCATGACGGGCCTGCGCGATCACCGCATCCTCGGCGGCCGCGCCGCCGATGGGCGAGTGCACGTTCCGCCACTGGAATACGATCCCGCGACCGCAGAGCGGCTCACCGACCTCGTCGAGGTTGCCACCGAAGGAACAGTGGTCAGCTGGTCATGGATGGCGGAACCGATCGAAGGCCAACCGCTGACACACCCGTTCGCCTGGGCACTGGTGCGCCTGGATGGCGCCGACACCCCGATGCTGCATGCCGTGGACACCGTTTCCGCGGCGAACACGCGTACCGGTATGCGGGTGCGGGCCCGCTGGGCGGATCGGACCATCGGAAGTATCAGGGATATCGCCTGTTTCGAGCCCTTGGGACCCACAAGTGCCCCACCCCGATCGAGCGCCACGCAGGGCGAACCGGTCACGATGACCGTCACCCCGATCCACCTCAAATATCTGCACTCCGCCTCACCAGAGGAGAGCCGATTCCTTAGAGGGCTCGCCGACGGCCGGTTGCTGGGGCAGCGTTGCCCGCAGTGCGAGAAAGTTTATATCCCGCCGCGCGGATCGTGCCCGACGGACGGTGTGCCCACCGCCGACGAAGTCGAGTTGCCCGACACCGGGATCGTCACCACGTTCTGTATCGTCAACGTCCCGTTCCTCGGCCAGCGAATCAAGCCGCCCTACGTGGCGGCGTACATCCTGCTTGACGGCGCCGATATCGCCTTCCTGCACCTGGTGCTCGGGTGCGCGGCCGAGGACGTCAGGATGGGGATGCGAGTGAAGGCCAAATGGCGGCCACGGGACCAGTGGTCCACCTCACTGGAGAGTATCGGACACTTCGCGCCGACCGGGCAGCCCGACGCGCCGTTCTCCTCGTTCGCACATCACCTGTAGCACGCCGGAAGGGGACCAAGCATTGAGTGCGTACCCAGATGTCGCCGTCGTCTGCTTCCAGCAGGCACCCAACGTGCGCGAGACAGACGGCACCACCAACGGCGTGGAAATGCTGGTTCCGGTCTTCGCCAAGATCCGAGAAGAGACCGGATTGTCCACATCGGACATCGGATTCTGGTGCTCGGGATCCTCGGACTACCTCGCGGGCAGGGCGTTCTCGTTCATCGCCGCGGTCGACGCGATCGGCGCGTTCCCTCCGATCAACGAGTCGCATGTGGAGGCCGACGCCGCGTGGGCGCTCTACGAAGCCTGGGTGAAGATCCGCACCGGCGAGGTGGACACCGCGCTGGTCTACGGTTTCGGCAAGTCCTCGGCGGGTCAGTTGCGCCGCACGCTGGCGATGCAACTGGACCCCTACGTGAACGCGCCGTTGTGGCCAGACTCGGTAAGCATCGCGGGGCTGCAGGCCCGCCTGGGCCTCGAAGCGGGGCTGTTCAGCGAACGCGATATGGCGGAGGTGGCCGCGAGGTCACGCCGGGACGCCATGGACAATCCCGACGCACAGATTGCCGGCCACGTCACGGTCGAGGAACTACTCGCGCGACCCTACCTCGCCGATCCGTTGCGCAAGCACGACTGCGCCCCGATCACCGACGGCGCGGCCGCGATCGTGCTCGCATCCGGGGAACGGGCTCGTGAACTCGCCGAGCGGCCCGCATGGATCACCGGTATCGAGCATCGAATCGACTCCCCCAGCCTCGGCGCCCGCGATCTCACCACCTGCCCTTCCGCCACCGCGGCGGGCGCCGCTGCGGGAACCGACGGCGTGCGGGTCGCCGAACTGCATGCGCCGTTCACGCACCAGGAGATCGTGCTGCGGCGCGCGCTCGGGATCGGCGACGATGTTGTTGTCAACCCTTCGGGTGGCGCACTGGCGGGGAATCCGCTGTTCGCGGCCGGGCTCGAACGGATCGGGGAGGCGGCGAGAAGGGTCTTTTCCGGCGAGTCCGAGCGAGTGCTCGGGCACGCCACCAGCGGGCCCGCGCTGCAACAGAACCTGGTCTGCGTGATGGAAGGTCGAGACTGATGGCCAAGCAACGTGCCGCCGTGATCGGTACCGGGCAGACCCACCACCGCGCCAAGCGCCTCGACGTGTCGATGGCCGGGCTGTGCCGGGAGGCTATCGACCGCGCGATGTCCGACGCGGACGTGGAGTGGGCGGATATCGACGCGGTCGTGGTCGGCAAGGCACCCGATCTGTTCGAAGGCTCGATGATGCCCGAACTCTTCCTCGCCGACGCTCTCGGCGCCACCGGGAAACCGCTGCTGCGGGTGCACACCGCCGGTTCTGTCGGAGGGTCGACGGCGAACGTGGCTACCAGCCTGGTGCAGGCAGGGGTGCACCGCAGGGTGCTCGCGGTGGCATGGGAGAAGCAGTCGGAGTCGAACGCGATGTGGGCCCTGTCGGTGATGCCGCCCTTCACCATGCCGGTAGGTGCGGGCGCCGGTGGCTACTTCGCGCCACATGTGCGTTCCTACATCCGCCGTTCCGGCGCGCCGGAACACATCGGCGCCATAGTCGCGGTGAAGGACCGGCGCAATGGGGCCAGGAACCCTTACGCACACCTGCGTCAGCCCGACATCACGCTGGAGTCTGTGCGGGCCAGCCAGATGCTGTGGGACCCTATCCGCTATGACGAGACCTGTCCGTCCTCGGACGGGGCGGCCGCGGTCGTTATCGCCGACGAAGCCACTGCGGACACCGCGAAGCGACCCGTTGCCTGGATCCACGCCACCGCCATGCGCACCGAGCCAACAACCTTCGCCGGACGGGATCAGGTAAGCCCGCAGGCAGGCAAGGACGCGGCGGCGGCATTGTGGGAGCAGTCGGGCATCACCGACCCGCTGTCGGAGGTGGATGTCGCGGAGATCTATGTGCCGTTCTCCTGGTTTGAACCGATGTGGCTGGAGAATCTCGGTTTCGTGCCAGAAGGCGAAGGCTGGAAGCTCACCGAGGCGGGCGAGACGGCGATCGGTGGCAGGCTGCCGGTCAATCCCAGCGGTGGTGTGCTGTCCTCGAACCCGATCGGAGCTTCCGGGATGCTGCGCTACGCCGAGGCCGCCAAGCAGGTCATGGGCCGGGCGGGCGAGTGCCAGGTTGACGGCGCAAGGACCGCGCTCGGCCACGCCTACGGCGGCGGCTCCCAGTACTTCACCATGTGGCTGGTCAGCTCCCAAAAACCGAACTAGCACCGTGAGTACTTTCGACGGCTATAACCGACGAAAGTACTCACGGCAGCGTGGAGCGCCGCAGGGGGTGGCCGCTCCGCGCCAACCCTCCCGCCGCAACCTCGGCGACCCCACAGGGATCCCTGGTGACCTCGTCCCAGCCGTAGACGAGCCTCGGCCTGCCAGCCAGTTCCGCCGCGTTGTCCCCTGCGCCGGTCACGGAAGGCAATGTTGTGCGCGGAGTGCGAAGCGCGGCCATCCAAGCGCACGATCAACGGTATCCCGATCGACTGGTACGAGCAGTCCTCCCACAGCGTCGTCCCGTCCACGGCTACCGGCACCTGGTGCGCTGCCTGTGGAATACCGTGCGCCCGCTCTACATCTAGCGCATAGGCGACCTCAAGGTGCGAGCACAGGCCCTCGGCGATACCCTCCGCCGCCGCCTTCAGCGCTTGCTGGTAGCGATACGGCCGGCGTAGGCGTAGCCGCTCGACGAGCGTCCACCCGGGGACCCTGGCATCCGCGGCGGCGCTGAGCAGCGTCCGCGCGGCGTGGTCGCGGGTAGGTTGGCGACTGCCATATCCAGTACGGTGTCGATCCGAGAGGTTCGCGGGGGTATGAACTCCGCCACGAGAATTTGCTGGAAGGCCCGCGACCCGATGCACGATGAGCCCCGGCTGCGAAGTAGCGGAGTTGCCGTAGGGGACGGTCACGTGCAGCGGTTGATCATCACGGACTCGGTGCCAGCCCCATTCCTCGGCAGCCGTACCGTGGCTGAGTATGGCAGGATCCCCGCCATACGCTACTGCGGCTGCGCGGGCCGGGTCAGCGGGCCAGTGAACGTGGCAACCACACCACGGTGGATGCGCCGCCACCGGCCAGCCGCGATATGGGCGGCAATTGTGTGGTCGGTAACCCCTTGCCGGCTCAACTGATCCCTGGTGACCACGCCATGCTGCGCAGCCAGTAGCAGTGACCAGCTCCGGATCTGATTCGCATTATCTTCGCGCTCCATACGGTCACAGTGCTACCGGTAAGCCGCGGGAAAGCGGCCGAGCCATAAGCTGTGGATGGCCAAGCCACCTGTGGATAACTCTACCGTGAGTGCTTTCGACGGCTATGACCGACGAAAGTACTCACGGCGGGTCAGCCGTAGTTGACCTGGAAGTGCTTGATGCCGTTGAGCCAGCCGGAGCGCAGCCGGTCCGGCTCTGACACCTGGGTTATGTTCGGCATTTCCGAGGCGATGGCGTTGAAGATCAAATCGATCTCAAGCCGTGCCAGGTTGGCGCCTATGCAGTAGTGGGAGCCTGTGCCACCGAACCCGACGTGCGGATTGGGGTCACGCAAGACGTCGAAGGTGCCCGGACGGTCAAAGACCTCGCCGTCGAAGTTGGCGGAGCTGTAGAACATCGCCACCCGATCACCGCTGCGGATCCGCGCACCGCCCAACTCGGTGTCGGCGGTCGCGGTCCGCTGGAAGGACACCACGGGCGTCGCCCAGCGCACGATCTCGTCGGGAGCCGTCTTAGGTCGCCGCTCCTTGTAGAGCTCCCATTGTTCGGGGTGATCGAGAAATGCCTTCATACCGTGGGTGATCGCGTTACGGGTGGTCTCGTTGCCCGCGACCGCGAGCAGGATCACGAAGAAGCCGAACTCGTCAGAACCCAGCGACTCGCCGTCCACATCGGCGTGGACGAGCTTCGTCACGATGTCGTCCATCGGGCATTTCCTTCGCTCCTCCGCCATATTCCAGGAGTAGCCGACGATCTCTGCGGACGCAGTGAGAGGTTCTACGTTGTATTCCGGATCGTCGTAGCCGATCATCTGGTTCGACCAGTCAAAGATCTTGCGGCGGTCGTGCTGGGGAACGCCGAGTAATTCGGCGATCGCTTGCAACGGCAGCTCGCAAGCCACCTGGGAGACGAAATCACCGGAGCCGTTGCGCTTGGCCTCGGTGACGATCCGATGTGCCCACTCACGCAACGTGTCTTCCAGGCGACCGATGGCGCGCGGCGTGAACCCCTTCGACACTATGCGGCGCAGCTTGGTGTGCTGCGGCGCATCCATATTCAGCAGCACCAACCGGTTCGCTTCCAGTCCCTCTTCCGTCATGTTCCCGTCGAACCGGGTGATAGCGGTCTTCTCGCGCGAGGAGAACAATTCGCTGTCACGGGAGACCTCCTTAACGTCCGCGTGCCTGGTCACTACCCAGTAGCCCGCGTCGCCGAACCCGGCGGCGTTGTGCGGTTGCGCGTTCCACCAGACAGGCGCGGTGCGCCGCAGCATGGCGAACTCCGCAAGCGGCAACCGCTCGGCGTAGAGGTCAGGGTCTGTGAAATCCCAACCGGCCGGAAGGGCGGCCGTCCCCTGAGGTTGCGTCGTGGTCACCGTTACCTCCTGCTGTGCTTGACTCAAGAACGTGTTCTATGTCGATGTCCGAGCAAACGGCGTTTACTAGAGTGAAGCATACACCGTTAACTGATGGAAGTGTTACGAGCAAGATCAACTGCATTCCCTTGTCAAAGCCACATTATGGACATCCATGACAGTCAAATGATCACGGTAAGTTGCCGTTGAGACGGCAGTGAGCACATCTTGTTTAACACGAGAACGTGTTCTATTTTTGAGAAGAGCATCCGAGCAGAAGGAGATCAGAGTGGGTAATCCGGTTATCGTGACGGCGGCGCGAACCCCCATCGGCAGGCGCGGTGGGTGGCTCTCCGGGCTGCACGCGGCGGAGATCCTGGCAGCCGCTCAGCTGGCGGCCCTCGAAGGCACTGGCCTGAACCCCGCACTGGTCGAGCAGGTCATCGGCGGTTGCGTTACGCAAGCCGGTCAGCAAGGCGGCAACGTCACCCGCACCGCGTGGTTGCACGCCGGGCTGCCCTACACCACCGGCAGCACCACGATCGATGCCCAATGCGGCTCAGCTCAGCAGGCCAGCCATCTCATCGCGGGCCTTATCTCCGCAGGAGCGATCTCGGCTGGCATTGCCTGCGGCGTGGAAGCCATGAGCGCGGTCCCCCTTGGCAGCAACCTCGGCGTGGATGTCGGGAGACCGAAACCAGATGCGTGGGACATCGACATGCCCAACCAGTTCGTCGCAGCAGAACGCATCGCCGTGCGCAGGGGCCTGCACCGGGCGGCCATCGACGCCTTCGGTGCCCGGTCCCAGCAGCGAGCGCAGCGGGCCTGGCAGGACGGCCGTTTCGCCAGGGAGGTGGTCGCGCTGAAGGCGCCCGTGCTCGACAGCGACGGCCATCACACAGGGGAGGTCAGCACGGTTCGGCGCGATCAGGGCCTGCGGGACACCACGGCCGAAGCGCTGGGCAAGCTGAAGCCGGTGATCGACGGTGGGGTACACACCGCGGGGACATCGTCACAGATTTCCGACGGCGCGGCAGCAGTCATGCTCCTCGATTCAGACTTCGCCCGCAAGCACGGCCTGACGCCGCGCGCCAGGATCGTCGCGCAGGCACTGGTGGGCGCCGAACCGTACTACCACCTCGACGGCCCGGTGCAATCGACACAACGCGTGCTCGATCGCAGCGGGATGACGATCGACGATATCGATCTGTTCGAGGTCAACGAGGCGTTCGCATCGGTCGTACTGTCCTGGCAGCAGGTCCACCAACCCGATCCGGAGAGAGTCAACGTGAACGGCGGCGCCATCGCGCTGGGGCACCCGGTCGGCAGCACCGGCGCCAGGCTGATCACCACTGCACTGCACGAGTTGGAGCGGAGTGCCGCTAGCACCGCGCTGATCTCGATGTGCGCAGGAGGGGCGCTGTCGACGGCGACCATCATCGAACGCGTCTGACGGCCGGTGACGGAGTTGCTCTCACACCCTCATCTTGACGGGCGCCGAGTCGAGCGCGGCCCGGATGGCGACGATCAGCCCCTCGGCCGACTGCGCGGTGAGTTCCACCGCCACCCGCGCGGCCGCTCCGCGCCCCGGATTGGCGAAGTCGATGTTCAGCGTGTGCTCGGCCTGGGCGTGCACCGGGTGATCGAAGTACACGGTCGCGTGATTGACCGGGAACCAACCGTCCGGCCCCTTGCCGCTCCCCGCGATGTCGATGTTCTCAGTGGCGTAGGTACACATCTCGTCGTCCCCTCTCAGCCTGCTAGGTGCTGGCCGAAGAAATCGCGGATACGCGCCCAGCCGTCCGTCGCCGCCTGTTGCCGATAGCTGGGTCGGTCGACGGCTAAGAACGCGTGGCCCGCATCGTCATAGCTGTGAAAGTCGAAGGTCTTGCCGTGCTCACGCAGCAGCCCCTCCAGTTCGCTGACCTGTTCAGGCGAGGGGTGGGAGTCCTCGACGCCGAACAGGCCGAGCAGCGGGCACGACAACTGCGAGAGCTTGTCATAGAGCGGGCTGACGACCAGCGGGAAGCCCTCTGGCGGCTTACCGACCACGAAGGCGCCGTAACAGTCGACTGCGGCGTCAAGATCGAGGCTGCACGCGGCCAGCACCGATTGCCTCCCACCGGAACAGTACCCGATGACACCGACCTTTCCGTTCGCCGACTCCAGGCCCCGCAGGTGCCGCGCCGCCGCATCGACGTCGCCGAGCAAGCGCTCGTCCGGCACCCCGCCCTGCGCCCGGTTGGCGGCCGCCGCATCGTCTGGGCTCGCCCCAGGCGCCTCCCGATAGTGCAGGTTGGGGCACATAGCCGAGTAGCCGAGCGTGGCGAAGGTACGGCAGATCTCCTTAGTCGCGGCGTCGTAACCAGGCATGTGGTGGATCACCACGACACCGCCATAACTACCTGGTGCCAGCGGGCGGGCGAGGTATGCCTCTACCTCGTCGCCGTTGTGCCCCTCGATCCTGACTGTCTCCGCCGCCATAGCGTCGCTGCTGACCGTCATCGCCCGCACCTCTCATCCGTCAGTACTTCCGATGCCCACCAGTATCGAAAGTACTCACCGGAGATCAAAGCCAGTCGTCGGGTCGCGGCCAGGTGAAGAATGTCTCGTCTGCGTCAGCGCCCGCTGCGAGCGGCGTGCCGCCGGTGTCCAACTCGATGCCGGTGTATGCGCCCCGGTAGAACAGCAGTGGGCGATCGTCCCGGTGATCGCCGAGCGCGCGCACCCGGCCGATCACGACGTGGTGGTCACCCTCGGTGTGCACGGTCTCGATCGTGCAGTCGATCCAGGTCAGCGTGCCGTGAAGCACCGGAGCCCCAGACGGTGACCGACTCCACTGCACGGTGGCGAACTTGTCGACACCCTTCGTGCCGAACACGGTGCTCAGCTCGCGCTGGGTATGCGCGAGCACGTTCACGCAGAAGCTCCCGGCACGCTCGATCACATGCCAGGTGCGGGATGACCGGCTCGGGCAGAACAGCACCAGCGGCGGATCGAGCGACAGCGAGGAGAACGACTGGCAGGCGAATCCGACCGGCACGCCGTCCGCCATCGCGGTTATGATCGTCACGCCGGTGCAGAAGTGCCCGAGGGCCTGCCGGAAACGTCTGTCGTCGAACACCTCAGGTTGCGTCACCGCTGCCGGTGTCACTGCCGCGCCTGTATCGAGAAATCGTGGCCCCACAAGCTGACCGCGGTGCTCTCCCGCGCGATCCATTTCTCGTCGGACACCTGGCGGCCCTCGCAGCCGAACTCCACATCGAACCCACCAGGGGTCTTCATATAGAACGACAACATCAGGTCGTTCACGTGCCTGCCGAGCGTTGCCGACATCGGCACCTTCCGCCGCAATGCACGGTCGAGACACAGCCCGACATCGTCGGTGCTCTGGACCTCGATCATGAGGTGCACGATCCCGCTGGCGGTCGGCATCGGCAGGAACGCCAGGCTGTGGTGGCGCGGGTTGCACCCGAAGAACCGTAGCCACGCGGGCTTATCTGCCGGTGACCTGCCGACGAATTCCGGGGGCAGCCGCATCGAGTCGCGCAACCGGAATCCAAGCACATCCCGGTAGAAGCGCAGCGCTTCCCCGTCGTCCTTCGCCGAGAGCACGACATGGCCGAGCCCCTGCTCTCCCGTCACGAACCGGTGCCCGTACGGGCTGACGACCCTGCGGTGCTCCAGCGCGGCACCGTGGAAGACCTCAAGCGTGTGCCCAGAGGGATCATCGAACCTGACCAGTTCGTCGACCCTGCGGTCGACACACTCGTCCTCGCTGCCTTCCTTGTACGCCACACCGTGCTCGTCAAGGCTGGCCCGAATCTCCGCGAGCTCGGCGGCGTTGGCGGCCTCCCAACCCGCGACCGACAGCTGGTCATGCTTACCGGGAACGATCACCAGCCGCGCCGGGAACTCGTCCATCCGCAGGTAGAGCGCGTCGGGATCCGCGCCTCTGCCCTCCACCATGCCGAGCACCTTCAACCCGTACTCCCGCCATTTCGCGATATCGGTGGCTTCGATCCGCAGGTAGCCGAGTGAACGGATACCCATCACTGACCACTCCCCTCGTTCAGGAAGGCGATCGCGAGCCGGTTGAACTCCTCGAATTTCTCCAGCTGCGCCCAGTGCCCGCAGCCGCCGAAAACGTGCAGCTGCGCGCGCCGGATCGTCTTCAGCGCCACCAGCGCACCGTCCAGCGGGTTGACCCTGTCCTCCCTGCCCCAGACCAGCAGCACCCGCTGGCGCAGCTTGTAGGCCTCCCGCCAGAGCATCCCCTGCTCGTAGTCGGTACCGGAGAACGACGCACCCATCGCCTTCATCGCCGCCAACGATTCCGACGTGTTCGCCGCCGCGAAACGCTCCTCGATCAGATCTGGGGTGATGAGCGACTGATCGTGCACCAGCACCCGCAGGAATGCTGCCAGCCTTTCCTTGCTGGGCGCGGCGGCGAACCTGCCGAGCTGCTTCACGCCCTCGGTCGGATCGGCTGAGAACAGGTTGACGCTGAGGCCCCCCGGCCCCATCAGCACCAGCCGCCCAGCCCGGTCCGGGTAGTCAAGCGCGAACCTCACCGCGGTGCCGCCGCCGAGCGAGTTGCCGAGCAGGTGAACCTTCTCGATGCCGAGCGCGTCGAGCAGGTCGCGCAAGGCACGCGCGCTGTGGGTGAAAAACTGGGGATGCTCGGCAGGTTTGTCGGAGCGGCCAAAGCCAGGTTGGTCGACGGCAATCGTGTGAAACGACTCTGCGAACGCACCGACATTGCGACCGAAGTTGCTCCATGCCGAGGCTCCCGGCCCACCGCCGTGCAGCAGTACCACCGCGGTGGCGTGCCGCTCGCCCGCCTCGTGATAGTGCAACCGCAGCGATCCGGCTTCGGCGTACTTCGACGTCGTCGCGGATGTGATCTGCCCGGTCACGGTCATGCCACGCACTCCCTCACACCATCGAGTCCTGCACCGGCAGCCCGAACTCACCCGTGCCGAACATCACGTAGGCCCGCTCCGGATCGTTGGCGGCATGTACCCGTCCGGCGTGGGCGTCACGCCAGAAACGCTGGATCGGGGTACCGCTGGCCAGCGCCCTGCCGCCGGAGTTCTCGAACAACCGGTCGATCGCGCCGATCGCCCTCGCGGTGCCACGGACCTGGTCTCTCCTGGCGCGCAAGCGCAAGGCCATCGGCACCTGCTCACCGTTCTCCAGCAGCGCCAACTCTTCCGCGACATTGCGGGTCAGCTGCAGCCATGCGGCGTCGATCTCGCTTGCGGCTTCGGCGATGCGTACCTTCGCGAACGGGTCCTCTTTGGACCTCTCCCCCGCATAGGCGGCACGCACCCGCTTGCCCTGATGTGCCACGTGTGCTTCGTAAGCGCCCGCCGCCATCCCTATTATGGGTGCGGTGATGGTGGTCGGATGCACCGTGCCCCATGGCAGCCTGAACAGCGCCGCGGTATTGACGTCGTGGCCAGGGCAGCGCACCTTCGACATCGCCAGGAAACTGAGCGCGCGGTGCGCGGGCACGAAGACGTCATCCACAACGATGTCGTTGCTGCCGCTGCCGCGTAGCCCGACGGTGTCCCACACGTCGTCGATCGCGTAATCCCCAAGCGGCAGCAGGTAGGTGCAGAAATCGACTGGCTTGCCGCCCTCGCCGATCGCGGGGCCACCGACGAACGCCCAGGTGGCATGGTTACAGCCCGAGGAGAAGCTCCACCTGCCGCTCAACCGGTATCCGCCGTCGACAATCCTCGCCTTGCCCATGGGGGCGTATGAGGAGGAGATCCTGGCGTCGGGATCCTCTCCCCAGACCTCGCGCTGTGCCACGTCGTCGAACAGCGCCAGGTGCCAAGGGTGCACGCCGATGATGGACGCTACCCAGCCGGTAGAACCGCATGCGCTCGCGATGTCCTTGACCGCTGTGTAGAAGCTCACTGGGTCGGCCTCATATCCGCCGTAACGCTTGGGCGCCAGTAGCTTGAAGAAGCCGAGCTCGGTGAGTGCCTGCATCGACTCGGCGGGAACCCGGCGCAGGTCTTCAGCCTGCTGCGCCCGCTCACGCAGCACGGGCAGCAGCTCACGCACACCTGCGATGACCTTCGCACTGCCATTCTCGCCCATCCGACGCTCCCGTTCTTCCTCGCCTGTCGTCACGACCAGAGTAGAAC
>JBOHEL010000034.1:0-18674 GCA_050700995.1 Sciscionella sp.
CCATCGAACATGCCGTCACCGAAGCCGACCTCGTGATCGGGGCGGTGCTGGTCCCCGGCGCCCGCGCACCCAAGCTCGTCACGAACGATCTGGTGTCGCGCATGAAGACCGGCAGCGTGCTGGTGGATATCGCCATCGACCAGGGCGGCTGCTTCGCCGACTCGCGCCCCACCACGCACGACGACCCCACCTACCAGGTCCACGACTCGATCTTCTACTGCGTCGCGAACATGCCCGGCGCCGTGCCGCGTACATCCACCTACGGCCTGACCAACGTCACCCTCCCGTACGCGCTGGCGATCGCGGAGCGGGGTTGGCGCGAGGCGCTGTCCGCGGACGCCACGCTGGCACGCGGCCTCAACACCCACGCGGGCACGCTGACAAACTCCGGTGTCGCGCAGGCACACGGGATGACGGCGACCGCCCTCGCGGAAGCGCTGCACTAAGCGCCGAGGTTTGGGTGTCTTCAAGACCCCCATGCACGGAGTTGGAGGGTCTTGAAGACACCCAAACCTAAGGGCGGCCCACTCAACCAGCCTGGGGGTCACTGGGAGCGGGCCGCCAGATACAGCTTAAACACAACTGGGGGGATGCGCGCTAGGGGCCCCGAGGTAACTCCGTGTGCCGGTCGCGATGGTGGTGAGGCAGGATGTGCCACCGAGCGTCCGACATGGGAGGGCACGCATGCACGACGGCAGCGGCCGGATCGTGGCCGAGCATCTGAGCAAGCGATTCGGCCCCATCACCGCGGTGAACGACCTGAGTTTCACGGTGCATCCGGGATCGGTTACCGGCTTTCTCGGCCCGAACGGCGCCGGAAAGACCACCACACTGCGCATGATCGTGGGTCTGGTCACACCGACATCTGGTCGTTCCACGATCAACGGCGTGCCCTTCGCGGGGCTCGGGCATCCTGGCAGGATCGTGGGAGCGGTGCTGGAATCCCAGGGGTTCCACCCTGGACGCACCGCGAGGAAACACCTGAGGGCGTACACGGCGGCCATGGGCATCCCCGACCAGCGGGCCGACGAGTTGCTCTCCCTTGTCGGCCTGCAGGGTGCCGCGAATCGGGGTGTCGGCGGGTTCTCGCTCGGCATGAAGCAGCGGCTCGCGCTTGCCACGGCACTGCTCGGCGACCCACAGGTGCTGGTGCTCGACGAGCCCGCGAACGGTCTCGACCCCGAAGGCATCGCCTGGCTGCGCCAGTTCCTGCGGTCCTACGCCGCCAGCGGCAGGACGGTACTGATCTCCAGCCACCTACTTGCCGAGATCGAGCAGACCGTGGACCAGGTAGTGATCATCAGCCGCGGCCAGACCATGTACTACGGGCCGCTGGAAAATCTTCGGCGCTCCCAACGCATCCGCGTGATAGCGCAGCCGGCTGATCCCGCGAAGCTGGCCACCGCGCTGCGGGAACACGGCTTCACCGACCTGGAGTCCACGATGGACGGCAGGCTGGCCGTCAACGGTGCGACCGTGCAGCAGATCGGTGACATCGCCGCCGCCGCCGGGGTCGCGCTCTACGGCGTCGCCGAGGAGAGAATCGACCTCGAAAGGTTGTTCTTCCAGCTCACCAGCGGGCAGTACGCGGCGGGCCCGCAGCCCTACGGGCAGCAGCCGCCGTCAGGGCCTCCACCGGGTTGGGGCCCGCCGCCTGGCCAGCAGCAACCGCCGGCAGCCGGTCCGCCAGGGGGCTATCAGCAACCGGGCCAGCAGGGATGGGGGCCGCACGCCTGATGGTCAACCTGATCAAGGCCGAGATACGCAAGATCCTCTCGACGAACCTGTGGTGGGCACTGCTGATCCCCTCGGTGCTGGTGGCGGTCGGCTGGGCGTGGGTGTGGTCCGCGCTCGGCTCGACACTCGCCGACGCGGTCACGCAAGACCCGGAGTTCCGCAGCCTCGGCATCAGCCTGAACAAGCTGCCGATCGCGGCGTTCGGGATGGCACGTTCGATCAACATCACCACCATATTCCCGATGATCGTCGGCGGGCTTGCCGTTGCCAGCGAGGTGCAACGCAAGACGATCACCACCACATTCCTGACCGCACCGTCCCGGCTGGCCGCACTCTCGGCGAAGCTCACCACCTACGTACTGGTCGGGCTGGGTTACGGCGTGGTGATCACCGGTTTCGCCAGCCTCGGCATCGTCCTCGGCGCGCACTCGCACCCCAGCCTGCTGCCCGACGCCGGCCACTGGCTCGCACTGGTGGGAACCGGACTGCTCTCGACGCTGCTGTGGACCCTACTGGCGGTCGGGATCGGCGCACTGTTCGGCAACACGATCGCGACGGTGGTCTCGCTGCTGCTCTACACGATCCTGGTGGAGAACCTCGTCATGCTGGTGCTGCCCGGCCATGTCCCGGCGTTCTTCCCGAACCAGTCAGCCGACGGCATCACCAGCTCGGTGGCGGCGCAGGCATTCCTCGACAAGGTCGGCTACATACCGTCGGAGTTCAAGGACAAGGTGGAGTACCTGGTGCGTGCGGTCGCGGGCGCATCGGGCACCTACGCATGGTGGATCGAGGCGCTGATCTTCCTGGCGTGGACCGGGATCTTCTTCGGCTTCGGCGCCTTCGCCATCCGCCGCCGCGACATCACCTAATCCCTAGGGCGTGAGACCTACGAGACCTCGGCCCAAATTCCGATCGAGACTGTCGGTCTGTCGGCATAACCTGGCCGGGTGCCACAACCCTCCACCACCTCACCTGCCGGTTGGATCCGGCGGCTCGCGCGGGACTGCCTGCGCCGTCGCGGCCTTGTCGTCATCGTGGTCACCAGCGCCATGTTCGGCACCGGCCTTGAAGCCGTCGGCCCGCTGCTCACCAGGCTCGGGGTCAACGACGCCGTCGCAGGTAACACCTCCCGCATCGGCTGGCTGATCGGCGCGCTGATCGGACTAGCGGCCATCCGCTTCGCCGCCGCGTTCGCCCGCCGCTTCCTTGCGGGCAAGCTGGCGCTCGGGGTGCAGCACGACCTGCGCCAGTCGGTGTTCGCCGCGGTCGCGCGGCTGGACGGCGCCAAGCAGGACGCACTGCGCACCGGGCAGGTGGTCTCCCGCGCCAACACCGACCTGCAGCTCGTGCAGGGCCTGCTGTCCACGGCCCCGTTGTCGATCGGCAGCCTGGTGCTGGTGATCGCGTCGCTTGCCGCGATGCTGTGGCTCTCCCCGCTGCTCACGGTGATCGCGCTGGTCGTGGTGCCCGCGCTGGCGATCGTGGCGGGCAGGTCCCGCAAGCGGCTGTTCCCCGCGACATGGTCGGCGCAGCAGCGCGCGGCGGATATCGCCCAGCATGTCGAGGAGACGGTCACCGGCGTGCGCGTGGTCAAGGGGTTCGGCCAGGAGCGGCGCGAGGTGGACACCCTGGAGCGGGGCGCGCTGCGGCTGTTCGGGGAGCGGCTGCGGGTCGCGCGGCTGCAGCGCGGCCCTGCCGCGATCATGTCGACGCTGCCCGCGCTAGGGCAGGTCGGCGTGCTGGCGTTCGGCGGCTACCTTGCCGTACGGGGCAGCATCGACCTGGGCACCTTCCTGGCCTTCGCCAGCTACCTCGCGACACTGGCGGGCCCCGCGAGGTTCCTCTCGACGCTCGTTGTCATGGGCCAGTTGGTGCGCGCGGCTGCCGAGCGGGTGTACGAGCTGATCGACTCGCAGCCGGAGATCGTGGACGGCGACCGCGAGGTCCCGGAGGGCCCGGTCGAGATCGAGTTGGACGGGGTGCGGTTCGGTTACACCCGCAGCGAGCCGGTCCTCGACGGGGTGTCGCTATCGGTGCGGCCTGGCGAGACGCTGGCCCTGGTCGGATCGTCGGGTTCCGGCAAGTCGACGGTCTCGCTGCTGCTGCCGCGCTTCTACGACGTGCAGGAAGGCGCGGTCAGGGTGGGCCCGCCCGGCGCGGGAGTCGATGTGCGGGACCTGACGTTGAATTCCCTGCGCAGCACCGTCGGCGTGGTGTTCGAGGACGCCTTCCTGTTCTCCACCACCGTCGGCGCGAACATCGCCTACGGGCGTCCAGAAGCCACCGAAGCCGAGATCCGCGACGCGGCGGCGGCCGCGGAGGCACACGAATTCATCAGCGCGCTTCCCGACGGCTATGACACCGTAGTCGGCGAGCGCGGGCTGACACTGTCAGGGGGGCAACGCCAGCGAGTGGCGCTGGCAAGAGCACTGCTTTCCAATCCGAGAGTGCTGGTGCTCGATGACGCCACCTCCGCCGTCGACACCGCGACCGAAGCCGCCATCCACGACACGCTGCGCGAAATCATCGGAAAGGGCAGGCCGCCTCGGACCGCCCAGGCCTCGCCCTCGGGAACCAACGGCGCCTCGCGGCCCGCGCGGACCACGCTGCTGATCGCGCATCGGCGCTCGACACTCAGCCTCGCCGACCGCATCGCGGTACTCGATCACGGCAAGCTGGTTGACACCGGTACCGAGGCGGAGCTGACCGCGCGGTGCCCGGTGTTCCGCGCGCTACTGGCCGGTCGGGGCGACACCATTGACGAGCAGGCCAGACCGGACAGCGCCGCTGACAACGGCGCCGTTGGGCAGCTGTGGCCCGACACCCCGACAGTGGCACCGGTCGCGGCAGGCAGCGCCCATGCCGCATCGGCGGGGATGGGCGGGCCGGGCGCCGGTTTCGGCGCGTTGCCGCCAACGCCCGAACTGGTTTCGGCGGTCGCCATGCTGCCACCGACGCGCGACACCCCACGGCTGCCGGACACCGACGTGCGCGCCCCCGAGCCCAGGTTCCGGCTGGCACGGACGCTGCGGCCGGTGCGCTGGTTGCTGGCGTTGGCGTTGCTGCTGGTCACCATGGACGCGCTGGCCAGCGTCACGCTGCCGGTACTGATCCGCACCGGCATCGACTCCGGTGTCAGCAAGCACGTCGAGTCGGTGATCTGGGTGCTCGCGCTGATCGCGCTGGTGGTGGTACTCGCCGACTGGCTGGTGCTCACGGTCCAGACACTGGTCAGTGCCAGAGCCGGGGAAACGGTGCTGTTCGGCTTGCGCGTGCGCAGCTACGCCCACCTGCAACGACTGGGTCTCGACTACTACGAGCGTGAGCTCGGCGGCCGGATCATGACCAGGATGACCACCGACGTCGACGCGCTGTCCAGCTTCCTGCAGACCGGGCTGGTCACCGCGGTAGTCAGCATCGTGACGGTAGTGGGCATGACCGTCGCGATGCTCGTGATCGACCCGGCGCTGGCCGGTGTCGCACTGTGCGCGTTGCCGCCGCTGATCGTCGCAACAGTGATCTTCCGTAGGTACTCCTCGCACGCGTACGCCGATGCGAGGGAAAAGGTCAGCGCCGTCAACGCCGATCTGCAGGAGAACGTCTCGGGGCTGCGGGTCGCCCAGGCGAACACCAGCGAGGGCCGCTCCGCACGGGCGTTCGAGGCATTGTCGGATTCCTACCGCAGCTCCCGGCTGCGTGCTCAGCGCTACATCGCCACCTACTTCCCCTTCGTGACCTTCCTCTCGGAGACCGCGCAGGCGGTGGTGCTGGGGGTCGGCGCGACCTGGGTCGCCGGTGGCCAGGTGTCTGCGGGCGTGCTGGTCGCGTTCCTGCTCTACCTCGGCCAGTTCTTCTCCCCCATCCAGCAGCTCTCGAGCGTGTTCGACGGGTACCAGCAGGCGCGTGTGGGGTTGCGCCGCATCGGCGACTTGCTGCGCACCCCCACTTCTGTGATGCCCTCGGCACGGCCGGTACCGGTTCCAACCACCCTGCGGGGCGAGGTCGAGCTGCGCGAGGTGTCCTTCCAGTACCAGGGTGCGCAGCGGCCCGCCCTGGATCGCGTCTCGCTGCGAGTGCCTGCCGGACAGACGGTCGCGCTGGTGGGCGCGACAGGTGCTGGGAAGTCCACGCTGGTCAAGCTACTGGCGCGGTTCTACGACCCGACATCTGGGGAAGTACTGGTCGACGGCGTTCCGATTCGCGAGTACGACCTGGACGATTTCCGGCAGCGGTTGGGCGTCGTGCCGCAGGAGGCCCATCTGTTCTCCGGGAACGTCGCGGACAACATCCGATACGGTCGCCCCACCGCACCCGACACCGAGGTGGAGGAGGTCACCCGCGCGGTTGGCGCGGTACCGATGGTCGCCTCGCTGCCCGATGGCTTCGCACAGCAGGTAGGTGAGCGCGGACAGTCGCTCTCGGCAGGTCAACGGCAACTGGTCGCGTTGGCCCGCGCCGAGCTTGTCGATCCTGACCTGCTGTTACTGGACGAGGCGACGGCCGCGCTCGACCCCGCGACCGAGCAGGTGGTGCTGACTGCCAGCGATCGGGTGGCAGGCAAGCGCACCACCTTCGTGGTCGCCCACCGGCTGGCCACCGCGGCGCGAGCCGAGCGGATCGTGGTGCTCGACGATGGGCGCATCGTGGAGCAGGGCAGTCACCGTGAGCTGCTCGCGGCCGGTGGGCACTACGCACGCCTGTGGCGCTACGGCGAGCGCGCTGCCGCACCCGAGAGCGAGATCGAGGACAGGCGAGAACCCGCCGTTTCTCCGAGCGCACGTACTTGATCCATCCGGTGAACGATCCTGTGACCGAACACTCCCGCAATCGGGTCAGCCTGATATGACCGCCTACCGCAACAGGACTAACCTGGACGCCGCGTGTGTCAAGTACAACGAGCGAGATAGATAGAGGCGAGCGCCAGCCGTGTCCAGCAGCGGTACCGCGTCCCAATTCGGCCCGAACGAATGGCTCGTCGAGGAGATGTACGAGCGGTTCCTTTCCGACCCCTCGTCCGTCGACCCGGCGTGGCATGACTTCTTCGCCGACTACAAGTCGACGCAGGCAGCAGAACCCGCAAGCACCACAGCCGAGGCCACCGCGAGCGCTCCACCCGGGCAGGCGAGCAGCAACGGCAGCGCGCCCGCGAAGGCGGCAGCCACCACACCTTCCGGGGGGCGGCAGCAGGCAGCACCAGCACCTACCCGGCAGCAGCAGCGGCTCGCCCCAACCGGCAAGGCCGAAGCGGCAACCAAGCCAACCACGGCGACGGCCGCAGCCACGAAGCCTTCTCCGCAGAGTGCCGGCTCCGCGGCTCCGGTGAAGCCCGAGCCCGCAGAGGAGCGCAAGCCGCTGCGTGGAGCTGCCGCGGTGATCGCGAAGAACATGCAGGCCTCCCTCGAACTTCCGACTGCGACCAGCGTGCGCGCGATACCCGCCAAGCTGCTCGCCGACAACCGGATCGTGATCAACAACCATCTCAAGCGGACCAGGGGCGGGAAGGTCTCCTTCACCCACCTCATCGGCTACGCGATGGTGCGGGCGCTCGCCGATTTCCCGAACATGAACCGGCACTACGGCACCGACGAGAAGGGCAAGGCCGTGAAGGTCTCGCCCAATCACATCAATCTCGGCCTCGCCATCGACATGCCAGGCAAGGACGGCGAGCGCACGCTCGTGGTGGCATCGATCAAGAACTGCGAGGACATGTCGTTCACGCAGTTCTGGCAGGCATACGAGGACGTCGTCCGCAAGGCTCGCGCAGGCAAGCTGACCGCGGACGATTTCGCGGGCACCACGATCTCGTTGACCAACCCCGGCGGTATCGGCACCAACCATTCGGTGCCGCGACTGTCGAGTGGTCAGGGCACGATCGTCGGGGTCGGCGCGATGGAGTACCCCGCGCCGTTCCAGGGGTCGAGCGACAGGGCGCTCACCGACATGGGCGTTTCGAAGATCGTCACTCTCACCTCGACCTACGACCATCGCATCATCCAAGGCGCGGAGTCCGGCGAGTTCCTCAAGCGCATCCACGGCCTGTTGCTCGGCGAGGACCGCTTCTACGACAACGTCTTCGCCGCGGTTCGGCTGCCATACGAGCCGGTGCGCTGGGTGCAGGACATCCCGGAAGGCGCGGTCGACAAGACCGCACGGGTGCTCGAACTGATCGATGCCTATCGCACGCGCGGTCACCTGATGGCCGATATCGATCCGCTGAACTACCGCCAACGCCGCCACGACGATCTTGACGTGCTCCGCCACGGACTGACGCTATGGGACCTGGACAGGGAGTTCGCGGTCGGCGGCTTCGCGGGCAAGGAGCGCATGAAGCTGCGCGACATCCTCGGTGTGCTGCGCGACTCCTACTGCCGCACGGTTGGCGTGGAGTACATGCACATCCTCGATCCTGGCGAGCGACGGTGGCTGCAGGAACGCGTGGAGATCAAGCACGCGAAGCCGGACGCGGCAGTGCAGAAGTACATTCTTTCGAAGCTGAACGCGGCAGAGGCCTTCGAAACCTTCCTGCAGACGAAATACGTCGGCCAGAAGCGCTTCTCGCTGGAAGGCGGTGAGACGGTCATCGCGGTGCTCGACGCGGTACTGGACTCCGCCGCCGAGCAGGAACTCGACGAGGTCGTCATCGGTATGCCGCACCGAGGCAGGCTGAACGTGCTCGCCAACATCGTCGGAAAGCCGATCGCGCAGATATTCCGCGAATTCGAGGGCAATCTCGACCCGGGCCAGGCGCACGGCTCCGGTGACGTGAAGTACCACCTCGGCGCCGAGGGCAAGTACTTCCGGATGTTCGGCGACGGCGAGACCAAGGTCACGCTCACCGCGAACCCGTCGCACCTTGAGACAGTCGACCCGGTGCTGGAAGGCATCGCACGCGCCAAGCAGGACCTGCTTGACAAGGGCGGCGAGGGGTTCACCGTGCTGCCGGTGGCACTGCACGGCGACGCGGCGTTCGCCGGTCAGGGCGTGGTTGCCGAAACGCTGAACCTGGCGCTGCTGCGCGGCTACCGCACCGGCGGCACCGTGCACGTGATCGTGAACAACCAGGTCGGCTTCACCACCGCGCCGGAGAACTCCCGCTCCAGCCAGTACTGCACCGACGTCGCCAAGATGATCGGCGCACCGGTGTTCCACGTCAACGGCGACGACCCAGAAGCCTGCCATTGGGTCGCGAAGCTGGCCGTGGAGTATCGCGAGGCGTTCCACAAGGACGTCGTGATCGACATGGTCTGCTACCGGCGGCGTGGCCACAACGAAGGCGATGACCCCTCGATGACGCAGCCGACGATGTACGACATCATCGACACCAAGCGCAGCGTTCGCAAGACATACACCGAGTCGCTGATAGGCCGTGGCGATATTTCCGTCGACGAGGCGGAGCGGGCACTCAAGGACTTCTCCAGCCAGCTTGAGCATGTCTTCAACGAGGTACGTGAGCTGGAGAAGCACCCCGCGGTGCCGAGCCCTTCGGTGGAGTCCGAGCAGCAGATCCCCACCAAGGTGTCCACCGCGATCTCGCGCGAGACGCTGGAACGGATCGGCGACACCTTTGTCGACATGCCGGATGGCTTCGCCCTGCACCCCAGGGTGAAGCCGGTCATGGAGCGCAGGGCGAAGATGGCAAGGGAAGGCGGCATCGACTGGGCCTTCGGCGAGTTGCTGGCGTTCGGCTCGCTTGTCGACGAAGCCAGGTTGGTTCGTCTGGCGGGCCAGGACTCCCGGCGCGGCACGTTCACCCAGCGACACTCCGTACTCTTCGACCGCAAGAGCGGCAAGGAGTACACCCCGCTGCAGACCCTCGGCGTGGAGAACGGTGGCCGGTTCCTGGTATACGACTCCGCGCTCTCGGAGTACGCGGCGGTCGGCTTCGAGTACGGCTACTCGGTGGCCAACCCGGCGTCGCTAGTGTGCTGGGAGGCCCAGTTCGGCGACTTCGTCAACGGCGCGCAGTCGGTGATCGACGAGTACATCTCCTCGTCGGAAGCCAAATGGGGGCAGCGTTCCAGCGTGGTGATGCTGCTGCCGCACGGCCAGGAGGGGCAGGGCCCCGACCATTCCTCGGGCCGGATCGAGCGCTGGTTGCAGCTGTGTGCCGAGGGTTCGATGACGGTCTCGCAGCCGTCAACGCCGTCGAACTACTTCCACCTGCTGCGGCGGCACGTGCTCGACGGCATCGACCGGCCGCTGATCGTGTTCACGCCGAAGTCCATGCTGCGGAACAAGGCCGCGGTGTCGGATGTGGAGGACTTCACCGAGAAGAACTTCCGATCGGTGATCGACGACGCCACGATCGCCGATCGTGCCGCGGTGAAGCGGGTGCTGCTGGTCTCGGGCAAGCTGTACTACGAGCTCGCGGCGCGCAAGGAGAAGGAAGCCCTCGCCGACGTCGCGATCGTGCGGGTAGAGCAGTTCTACCCGGTGCCGAAGCGCAAGCTCGGCCGGGTGCTTGAGCAGTACTCGAACGCCACCGACGTCCGGTGGGTGCAGGAGGAGCCGGAGAACCAGGGAGCGTGGCCGTTCTTCGGGTTGCACCTGCCCAGGCTGCTGCCAGAGCACCTCTCGCGGCTGACCCACGTGTCCCGGCGTGCGATGTCCGCACCGGCATCGGGCTCGGGCAAGGTGCACGAGGTGGAGCAGGGCGCGATCATCAGCAAGGCCCTCGGACTGAGCTGACATGTACTTCACCGATCGGGGTATCGAGGAACTGCAGGAAAGGCGCGGCGAGGAAGAGATCACCTTCGGGTGGCTGGCAGAGCGGTTACGCACGTTCGTGGACGTGAACCCGCAGTTCGAGCTGGCCGTCGAGCGCCTTGCCACCTACCTTGCCCGCGACCCCGACGAACTGGACGAGTGACGACCACTGCGGGGGTTGGGGTGTCTTCAAGACCCCCAACCCCTCACCTGTTCGGGTCAGCGAATCCGTGCGCCCGCCCGCCAGACCGCCCGCGTCAGGGGCATGCCTGGCCGGTAGGCGAGGTGGGTGGCGGACGGAGCATCCAGGACCTGCAGGTCGGCGCGCGCACCGGGGCGCAATACGCCCACCGCGCCGTCCCCGGATGCCCGCCGCAATGCCCGCGCGCCACCCCAGGTCGCGGCGCGGACCGCCTCGGCGACACTCAACCCCATCTGCAGCACAGCGGTCGCCACACAGAACGCCATCGAGGACGTGTACGAGGAGCCCGGATTACAGTTGCTCGCCAAGCTGATCGTGGCCCCGGCGTCGATCAGCCTGCGGGCAGGCGCCAGCGGCTGCCTTGTGGACAGATCGCAGGCGGGCAACAACGTGGCAACCGTCGCTGAGCCCGCCAGCGCGTCCACATCGGACGAGCTGATGTGCGTGCAGTGATCCACACTGGCCGCGCCCATCTCGACCGCGAGTCCCACGCCTGGCCCCTGGCCGAGTTGATTTCCATGCACCCGCAAACCCAGCCCATGCTCGGCCGCGGCCGCAAGCACCCGGCGTGACTGCGATTCATCGAACGCTCCTGCCTCGCAGAACACATCGCACCACCGCACGTACGGGGCGACCGCGTCCAGCATCTCACCGCACAGCAGGTCGAGATACGAATCCATAGCGGACTCCGGTGGCACCAGGTGTGCGCCGAGAAACGTGACCTCGTCAACCTGTGCGGCGGCGATCCTGGCGGCGCGCCGCTCGTCGGCCACGGTCAGGCCGTAACCGGTCTTCGTCTCAAGGCAGGTCGTCCCCGCCGAGCGCGCCATCCTCACCTCGTTGGCCAGGTTCGCGGCCAGCACATCGTCACCGGCATCCCGCGTCGCGCGCACGGTCGTCGCGATCCCGCCTGCCTGGTACTGCTGCCCAGCCATGCGTGCCGTGAACTCGGCGGTGCGGTCGCCGGCGAACAGTAGGTGACTGTGGCTGTCCACCCAGCCTGGCAGTACCGCACGGCCGTCCACATCGGACAACACATCCGCGGCCGGGACGTGCGCCGCCTGCCCGACCCATACCACCCTGTCGGCCTCGATGACCAGCGCGGCATCGTTGCGCCGGCCCAACTCCCCGTCGTTGGTGGTCAACTCGGAGATGCCGGTGATCAGAGTAGAAGTCACGCCCACAGCTCCCCGATCTCCTTCTCCAACAGCCGACCCACGTCGCCGAGCGAGGTGTGCTGGCGACCCCGCACGAGCTGACGGCCACCGACGAGCACATCATGGATATCCGCGCTGGACGCCGCAAGCGGCACCCCCTTCGCGGGAACCCCCGCGGTACGGATCGATGCGGTGTCGAGGGTCACCATGTCGGCGAGCGCTCCCACCGCGATCTTTCCAACCCCTGGCCTGCCGAGCGCGGCATGATCGGTGCCAACGGCCAGTAGCTCGGCTTCGGTGAAGTGGCCCCGCTGCTCGCTCGCCAACCGTTCGTCGGCTTCTAGCGCGCGCATCTCCTCGAACGGATCGATCACCGCATGGCTGTCACTGCCGAGGCAGATCGACACCCCGGCATCTCGTAGCCGTGCGGCGGGACCGATACCGTCGGCAAGGTCGCGCTCCGTGGTAGGGCAGAAACTCACCCGTGACCCAGAGCCCGCCATTAGCGCGATGTCCTCGCCCGACAGGTGAGTTGCGTGAATCGCCACGGTCCGCGTGCCGAGCGCCCCCCCATCCGCCAGCAACGCGGTAGGGGTGCGCCCATAGTGATCCAAGCAATCTTGATTCTCTTGCCGCTGCTCGGACACGTGCACATGCAGCGGCGAGTCGTGGCGGCGCGCCCAGTCCGCGATCACGGGCAACTGCGCTGCGGGCACCGCCCGGACGGAGTGCACGGCCGCCCCGACGACGGCATCGCCCGCGCACAGGTCGTCCACCCTCGCCGCCCAACCCTCGGCATCGGAATCGGAGAACCGCTGCTGCACTGGGCTGAGCTGGCGTCCTATACCACCGGCGAGGTAACAGGTGTCGAGCAACGTGATCCGGATTCCCGCTTCGGCGGCTGCCGCGATCACGGCATCCGCCATCGCATTCGGCTGCGCATATGGCTTCCCGCCCGGCGCATGATGCAGGTAATGAAACTCCCCGACCGCCGTGAACCCGGCAAGTACCATCTCCGCGAACACCGCGCGGGCGAGCCGAAAATAGGAGTCCGGCTGTAACTTGGCTGCCAGCTCATACATCTGCTCGCGCCAGGTCCAGAACGTGCCCCGTTCCCGCGACGTCCTGCCGCGCAGCGCGCGGTGAAAAGCGTGGGAGTGCGTGTTGGCGAGCCCGGGAACCGTCAGTCCATTCAGGATTGTCCCCGTCCTCGCCGCGCCCGCCGTGACCGCGGTGATACGGTCGCCGCTGACGTCCAGTCGCACGGATTCGGCGACCCCCTCCGGCAACCACGCATGCTCGGACCAGTAGCTGATCATCGCGCCAGCCGCTCCAGGACATCGGCGAGCGCGCCCGCACTGTATTCGCAGTCGTCCAACTCGGCGTGCTCCTCCGGAGCGTGGCTGATACCCGTCGGGTTCCGCACGAAGAGCATCGCGGTAGGAACGTGCGCGGCGAGGATCCCGGCATCATGGCCCGCACCCGTCGGAATTCGCGGTATATCGCCGAGCATTGTCGCGAGGTCATCTCGCAGTGCGGTGTCGAACACCACCGCGTCGCCGAAGGACTCCTCGCGGACGGTCAGTTCACAGCCCTCCGCACCGGCGGCCTCGCGCGCGGCACTGCTGATCTCGTCGACCACACCGCGGGTATCCGGGGTGGAGCGCGCACGCACGTCCAGCCAGAAGTCCACAGTGGATGGTATGACGTTCGTGCCGCCCGGATTGGGAACCATCCGGCCGACCGTCGCCACCGCACTGCCGATATCCAGCACAGCACGGCGGGCCGCCAGCACCGTGGCGGCCGTCGCGAGCATCGGATCCCGACGGTCGCTGAGCAGTGTGGTGCCGGCATGGTTTCCCTGCCCCGTCACGGTGAAATGCCAGCGGCCGTGCGCCAGTATCGAGCTCGCGACGCCGAGCGGCTGGTCCATCGGTGCCAGCATCCTGCCCTGCTCGACGTGCAGTTCGACGTAGCAGCCGATACGGCCGAGCATGTCGGCGTCCCGTCCGATCCGCTGCGGATCCAGACCAACCGCCGCGACCGCGTCCGCCAGGGTCGTACCGTCGGGATCTCGCAACCGCAATGCGTCCCGTGGCCGCGTTGCTCCGGTCAGCAGCCGGGAGCCCAGGCAAGCCACGCCGAACCGGCCGCCCTCCTCCTCAGCGAACACCGCCACCGCCAGCGGTCGTCGCGGCTGGAACCCTCGGCTGCGCAGCTGGTCGATGGCGGCCAGCGCCGACGTGACGCCGAGAGGGCCGTCGAACGCGCCACCGCCCGGCACCGAATCGAGGTGGCTTCCCGTCACGACCGCGTCAGGGCCAGGAGCTCCCCACCAGGCCCAGAGGTTCCCGTTGCGATCCGTTTCGACGTCAAGGCTCCTGCGACGCGCCTGTTCGACGAACCACTCACGCAGCTCCCCTTCCGCGGCGTCGAAGCCGTGCCGCGAGTACCCGCCCCGCCGCCGATCCGTCCCGGTGCCTGCGATCGCGCCAAGCAGGCTTCCGACGCTCATGCGTGCCTCATCGGGATGTGCACGCCAAGCTCAGAGGCGGTGCGTTCGGCCTCCTGGTACCCGGCGTCGACGTGCCGAAGCACACCCATGCCGGGATCGTTTCTCAGCACCCTCTCGATCTTCTTCCCCGCGAGTTCGGTGCCGTCCGCCACGGTGACCTGGCCGGCGTGGATGGAACGTCCCATCCCGACGCCACCGCCGTGGTGAATCGACACCCACGTCGCACCGGACGCCGTGTTCACCAGCGCGTTGAGCAGCGGCCAGTCGGCGATCGCGTCCGAACCGTCGGCCATCGACTCGGTTTCTCGGTAAGGTGAGGCCACCGAGCCGCAGTCGAGGTGATCGCGGCCGATCACCACGGGCGCTTTGAGTTCCCCGCTCGCCACCATCTCGTTGAACCGGATTCCGGCCAGGTGCCGCTCGCCGTAACCCAGCCAGCAGATCCTGGCAGGCAACCCCTGGTAGGCGATGCGCTCGCCCGCCAACGCGATCCACCGCAGCAGTGATTCGTTCTCCGGAAACAACTCCGCCATGGCCCGGTCGGTCGCGGCGATGTCGGCAGGGTCGCCGGAGAGCGCAACCCACCGGAATGGTCCCTTGCCCTCGCAGAACAGCGGCCGGATGTAGGCGGGCACGAAGCCGGGGTAGTCGAACGCGCGCTCGCAGCCACCGAGCTTGGCCTCACTGCGTAACGAGTTCCCGTAGTCGAACACCTCGGCACCCCGGTCGAGGAAGCCGAGCATGGCGTCGACATGCTCGGCCATCGAGTCTCGCGAGCGGTCGGTGAACTCGTCCGGCTTCTTGGCGGCGTAGTCGTGCCAGTCATCGAGGTCGATTCCGCTGGGAAGGTAGGCGAGCGGGTCATGGGCCGAGGTCTGGTCGGTGACGATGTCCACTTCCACCTCGCGCCGCAGCAGTTCCGGCAGCAGCTCGGCCGCATTACCGATCACACCGACGGACAGCGCACGCCGCTCGCGCTTGGCCTCCTCGACCCTGTGAACCGCATTGTCCACATCGGACGCGAGCTCGTCGAGGTACCGGGTGTCGAGCCTTCGCTTGGCGCGCGCCGGGTCGCATTCCACCACGAGCGCGACGCCGCCGTTCATCGTCACCGCGAGCGGCTGCGCGCCACCCATCCCGCCGAGGCCTGCGGTGACGGTGAGCGTGCCCGCGAGCGTGCCATGGAAGCGTTTGCGGGCCACGGCGGCGAACGTCTCGTAGGTGCCCTGCAGGATGCCCTGGGTACCGATGTAGATCCAGGAGCCCGCCGTCATCTGGCCGTACATCGTCAGGCCGAGCGCGTCCAGCCTGCGAAACTCCGGCCAGTTGGCCCAGTCGGGCACCAGGTTGGAATTCGCGATCAGCACTCGTGGCGCCCACTCGTGCGTACGCAGCACCCCTACCGGCTTGCCCGACTGCACCAGCAGCGTCTCGTCCTCGTACAGGTTTGTCAGCTCGCGTCCGATGGCGTGGAAGCTCGGCCAGTCACGTGCCGCCTTACCTGAACCGCCGTAGACGACCAGATCCTCGGGACGCTCAGCCACCTCGGGGTCGAGGTTGTTGTGCAACATCCGCAACGGAGCCTCGGTTGCCCAACTCCGCGCGGTCAGTGTCGTGCCCCGAGCGGCCCGAATCGCGTTGCCCATGAATACCTCCAGTTCAGGACCTGTGAGCACTTTCGGGTGCTCTGGCACCCGAAAGTGCTCACAGGCAGGTGAGTACGGCGCCGCTACGGACGAGGGCTTCGGCCGAAGCGATTTCCGGTGCCAGGTGACGGTCAGGCCCTGGGCCTGGCACGGTCCTGCGCAGTAGCTCAACGACCGCCCCGGTCGCCGGCCCAGGTGAGAGCGGGGCACGCAATTCCAGTGCGCGGGCCGCGCTCAGCAATTCGATGGACAGCACCGTCGTCAGGCCGTCAACGGCTCGCCGGAGCTTGCGGGCCGCCGACCAACCCATCGACACGTGGTCTTCCTGCATCGCCGAGGTGGGAATGGAGTCAACCGATGCGGGCACCGCCAGCCGCTTGAGTTCGGAGACCACCGCGGCCTGCGTGTAGTGCGCGATCATGTGCCCGGAGTCGACGCCTGGATCATCGGCGAGGAACGGTGGCAGCCCGTGCGAGCGCGCCACATCCAGCATCCGGTCGGTGCGGCGCTCGGCCATGCTCGCGACGTCCGCCACCGGGATCGCAAGAAAGTCCAGCACGTAGGCCAGCGGGGCGCCGTGGAAGTTCCCGTTGGACTCCACGCGGCCGTCGCCGAGTACCACCGGATTGTCAACGTATGCGGCCAGTTCCCGGTCCGCCACGGCTTCCGCGTGCGCCAGGGTGTCCCGAGCCGCACCGTGCACCTGGGGCGCGCACCGCAGCGAGTACGCGTCCTGCACCCTGGTGCAGTCCGGGCCACGGTGACTGGCCACGATCGGCGAGCCCGCCAGCAGCGCCAACATTCGCGCCGCCGAGCGCGCCTGCCCTGGATGCGGCCGCAACGCCTGCAGATCAGCCGCGAACACCCTGTCGGTACCCAGCAGCGCCTCGACGCTCATCGACGCGGTGAGATCGGCGATGTCGAGCAACCGAGCCAGATCCGCGGCCGCGAGCACCAGCATGCCGAGCATGCCGTCGGTACCGTTGATCAGCGCGAGGCCTTCCTTCTCAGCCAGCACCACGGGCTGGATACCAACCTGCCGCAAGGCCGCCGCTGCCGCGACCAGTTCACCGGTACCGTCGCGGACCTCGCCCTCACCGGTCAGCGCCAGCGCGACGGCGGACAGCGGCGCGAGGTCCCCTGAGCAGCCGAGCGAGCCGTATTCGTGCACCACGGGCGTGATGCCCGCGTTGAGCATGCGCGCGAGGGCGTCCACGGTCGATCCCCTGACCCCGGTATGCCCGGAGGCCAGGGTGCGCAGCCGCAGCAGCATCAGGCCGCGGACGACTTCCCGCTCGACCTCCGCTCCCGCACCCGCGGCGTGGGAGCGCACCAGGGAATGCTGCAGCGCGACCCGCCGATCCTGCGGGATATGGCGTACCGCAAGTGCGCCGAATCCGGTGGAAACGCCGTATGTGGGGGTCGATGCCGCGGCTAGCTTGTCGATGTGGGCGCGCGAGGTGGCGACCGCGTAGGACGCCTCCGAGGTCACCTCGATGGCGGCTCCGTGCCTCGCGACTGCAACCACCTGTGAACGGGCCAGCGGGCCGGCCCCGACGGGCACAACTTCATCCATGCAGCCATTCCAACCCCGGCGAGGCCGAACCGCGAGCGCAGAACCGGCTAGACTGTCTGAGATACCAGACCTGCTGCGGCTGTCCCGCAAGACACGGAGGGCCCGATGAGCCAAGGCCGCGGAGCGCCGCTCACCCGAGTACAGCTGGTGGAGCTGTGAACCCGAGTACGGATGTACCGGCACTCCGGCGAGGGCTGGCGATCCTGCGATTGCTGGCCAGCCATGCCGGGCCGATGACCGCCGTCGCGGTTGCCAACGAGCTCGGCCTGCCACGCTCCACGACATATCATCTGCTCGCCGAACTCGCCGGCGCAGGCTTCGTCACGCATCTGCCGGAGGAACGCAGGTACGGCCTCGGCGTCGCTACCTTCGAGCTGGGATCGGCATACCTGCGCCATGACCCTTTGGAGCGGTTGGCGCGGCCGCTGCTGCGCAGGCTTGCCGAGACCACAGCGTGCACCGCGCAGCTCGGCGTGCTGCACGGCTCGGAAACGCTCTACCTGCTACGGGAGCAGCCTGCCCGGCCGCACGCGCTGGTGACCGATGTCGGCGTCCGGCTGCGCTCGCACTTGCCAGCATCCGGGCGGGCGATGCTTGCCTGGTTACCCGCCGCCCAGGTCAGGGCACTGCTCCCGGACGCGGCGAGCTTCACCCGCCGCACCCGGCGTGGGCCGGTAAACCTGCCTGCACTGCGACGGCTGCTCTCCGCGGAGCGGGTACGCGGGTGGGCCGTTGAGGACGGGCACGTCACGGTCGGCTACGCCTCGGTCGCCGCCCCAATATTCGATCACGGCGGGCGCCCGTCGGCGGCCATCGGTGTGACCTTCCGCCATGAGTGCGATCCGGTGTGCGGCCAGCACTGGCCTGAGCTGGCAGCCCCGGTCCGAGCGGCCGCCGCCGACCTGACCCACCGCATCGGCGGCCACCAACCCGGCGGTGCTAGAGCTGGTTGACGGTGGTCACGGTTACGGCGGGGGTGCCGGCATCGTCAGAGGCCGGGAGGTCGATCTCGGCGCTGATGCCCCAGTCGTGGTCGCCCTCAGGGTCGTCGAAGATCTGCCGGACCAGCCATTTCTCCGGCCGCTCCTCGATCATCAGCAGGTGAGGGCCTCGGGCGTCGGGACCGATGCAGATC
>JBOHEL010000035.1:0-18629 GCA_050700995.1 Sciscionella sp.
GTGAGGTTGTCGCCGAGTTGACCAAGGTCATCTGGCCGACTCGCAAGCAGATGATCACGTACTTCACCGTCGTACTGGTGTTCCTGGTGGTCATGGTGGCTTTCGTGTTCGGCCTTGACGTTCTCTTTAGCAAGGGCGTGTTCTGGATATTCGGCTAGCGGGCGAGTAGCACCGGCCAGGAAGAAACACTCCTATGCACGAACGTGATGAAAGGAAGCGAGACCGACTGTGACCTCAGAGAACAGCTCAGCCGACGGCCAGCAGCCCGATGGCGCGGTCGAGGAGTCGGAGGAGCTTATCGACCAGTCGCACGAGGCAGGCGATGCCGCGACCGCGGAGGTCGCCGACATCGGCGCTGACGGCGACGGCGCCGCAGCCGAGTCCGAAAAACCCACCGAGTCCGATGCGGGCATCGACGTGGCGGAGCCGGTGGAGGACGAGGAGCCGGACGCCGCCGCCGAGATGCGACAGGCGCTGCGCAACGCCCCTGGCGACTGGTTCGTGGTGCATTCCTACGCCGGGTACGAGAACAAGGTCAAGACCAACTTGGAGACCCGTACCCAGACGCTGGACATGGAGGACTTCATCTTCCAGGTCGAGGTGCCGACCGAAGATGTCACTGAGATCAAGAACGGCCAGCGCAAGCAGGTTCAGCGCAAGGTGCTGCCCGGCTACATCCTGGTCAGGATGGATCTCACCGACGAGTCGTGGAGCGCGGTGCGCAACACGCCCGGCGTCACTGGTTTCGTCGGGGCCACCTCGCGTCCGTCCCCGCTCTCACTCGACGACGTACTGAAGTTCCTGCTGCCGCAGGTGGAGAAGACCAAGGCCGCGGCTTCCGGCAAGGCTTCCACGGCGGCGGCCAAGCAGGGCACGGTCGAGGTGGACTTCTCGGTCGGCGAGTCGGTCACCGTGATGGACGGGCCGTTCGCGACCCTGCCCGCGACCATCAACGAGGTCAACGCGGATAATCAGAAGCTGAAGGTGCTAGTGTCGATCTTCGGCAGGGAGACCCCTGTCGAACTGTCGTTCACCCAGGTCTCGAAGATCTAGAGGTCGCGCCGGAAGGTCCGGCACGTGGGAGGGCCAAACGCTGGTCCGTACCACAACTGTTCACCATGAGGAGCAGCAATGGCAAAGCGTAGCAAGGCATACCGCGCCGCCGCGGAGATGATCGACCAGGAGCGGTTGTACGCGCCGCTGGACGCCGCGAAGCTCGCAAGAGAGACGTCCAAGATCAAGCAGGACGCGACCGTCGAGGTCGCTATGCGGCTTGGTGTCGACCCGCGCAAGGCCGACCAGATGGTGCGCGGCACGGTCAGTCTGCCGCACGGCACCGGCAAGACCGTCAGGGTGATCGTCTTTGCTACCGGCGACAAGGCCGCCGAGGCGGAGGCATCGGGCGCGGACGTGGTGGGTTCCGATGAACTGATCGAGCGGATCCAGGGTGGCTGGCTGGACTTCGACGCGGCTATCGCTGCTCCCGACCAGATGGCCAAGATCGGACGCATCGCTCGGATTCTCGGCCCTCGTGGCCTGATGCCGAACCCGAAGACCGGTACCGTGACACCTGCGGTCGGCAAGGCGGTCACCGACATCAAGGCCGGAAAGATCAACTTCCGCGTGGACAAGCAGGCCAACCTGCACCTGGTGATCGGCAAGACGTCGTTCGACACGGAGAAGCTTGTTGAGAACTACGCGGCCGCGCTGGACGAGGTGCTGCGGGCCAAGCCGTCCGCCGCCAAGGGCCGGTATGTCAAGAAGGTCACCTTCTCCACCACGATGGGCCCCGGGATTCCGGTTGACCCGAGCCGCACTCGCAACTTGTTGGTGGCCGACGAGCCCGCCTGAAAATCGGCGGTAGGCAACGGCGCTTAGCAGGTCTCTTTGTGGTGGCCGGAGACGAGCCAAGTTCGGTTCGGTGCGCGTGTGAGGTTGAACGCGCCCAGCGTCGGTCCCCCGGTGATATGCGCGGCGCAGGAACTGACCGTGAAGTGGTTCATGCGGTAACTGTCGCCGTTACCACCAAGGCTCGCCGAGGAGACGGTGCTGTTGGCGTATGCGGTCTTGTTGGTCACTTCGCGCGCCAGCTTGTGCACAGCCGAGTGGCAGTCGCGCGCCCCGAAGTCGGCGGCGAACTGCCTTGCCCCGGTAGGCGTGAATACTGCGCACACGTCCCCCGCGAGATCGGCACCGAGGTTGCCGTAGATGCCGATCACGGTGGCGGTGGGGGTCTGGCCGCCGAGCTGCGGTGCCCCTGCCGCGGTCTGGCGCGGCGGCGGTGTCGGGGTGCCGCCGTCGTTCGACGAACTGCCGAAAAAGTGGCGGTAGGCCCACGTGGCCAGTACGACGATCACGATCAGCATCAGCAGCCGGAACAGCCAGCGCGAGCGGAGTAGCTTCTTCCACAGCGGTGGGTTGATTTCCCGCTCTGTCCGCTGCTGACTGGCCGTGACCTCCGTGAGCTGGTTGTGGATCTCGGAAAGCTGCCGGTGCACCTCGATCGGCGGTTGCCCAGGCGGCGGGGCTCCGGGCGCTTTGGTTCCCCCAGTTTGGCTATACCGCACGTATTCCTGGAAGCGCTGGAACTCCTGGAACCGCTGCCACTGCTCGCCGTCCACCGGTGGTGCGCCCTCCGGCGGGCGCACGGGATCGGAGGGCGCCAGCTCGCTTGGTTCCTCGGAGTTGTCGGCCACCCACCCATCATGCCGTGCCCGGTCAAATACCGTGCGCGCTGGCCCGGGGGCGCTGCCTGGCTAGTGGCGCACCTGGCGTAGGCTATCTGACGTTCCACCGAAGACCGCTGGTCATCCCTGATGGGAATGAAAGCCCCGAGATAGTCGGGCGGCCCGCGCAGGAGAACGAGGTAACGTCCGCGCGATGTCGCATCGTGTTGCTACGCCCCGTGCCCTGTGCCGGGGCGTCTCGTCATTTCGCGGGGTTGTTCGTCTCTGACGGTGTGGCCTGCGCTCACGCCAGAGAGGAGGCGACCATGGCCAAGCCCGACAAGGTGGAGGCAGTCGCCGAGATCGCGGGCCGGTTCCGCGACAGCTCGGCCGCCGTCATCACCGAATACCGTGGACTGTCCATGTCCCAGCTCACCGAGCTGCGTCGCGCCCTCGGCGCGGGTACCACCTACCGGGTTGCGAAGAACACGCTGGTCAAGCGCGCCGCAGAAGATGTGGGGCTGCAGGGCCTTGAGGATCTTTTCGAAGGTCCCACCGCGATCGCCTTCGTCGAGGGTGAACCGGTCGACGCCGCCAAGGCGTTGCGCAAGTTCGCGAAGGACCACAAGGCCCTGGTGATCAAGGGCGGCTACATGGAAGGCCGCTCGCTATCGGTTGACGAGGTCAACCGGATCGCAGAGCTGGACAGCCGCGAGGTGCTTCTCGCCAAGCTGGCCGGCGCTTTCAAGGCCAAGACGTCCCAGGCCGCCGCACTGTTCGCGGCGCCTGCATCCCAGGTGGCTCGCCTTGCTGCCGCTCTCGAGGAGAAGCGGAAGTCCGAAGGCGAAACGCCCGCCGAGAGCTGACACAGCCCCAACCCCGCTATACCCCCAGAGAGTAAGGAAGGACGCCATCATGGCGAAGCTGAGCACCGACAACCTGCTCGACGCGTTCAAGGAGATGACGCTGCTCGAGCTGTCCGACTTCGTGAAGCAGTTCGAGGAGACCTTCGATGTCACCGCGGCCGCCCCGGCTGCCGTGGTCCAGACAGGCCCCGCGGGCGCGGGCGAGCCCGCCGTCGAGGAGCAGACCGAGTTCGACGTGGTCATCGAGGCCGCGGGTGACAAGAAGATCCAGGTCATCAAGGTCGTCAGGGAGGTCGTCAGCGGCCTGGGCCTTAAGGAGGCCAAGGAGCTGGTCGAGAGCGCGCCGAAGGCCATCCTGGAGAAGGTCAAGAAGGACGACGCCGAGGCAGCCAAGGCCAAGCTGGAAGAGGCAGGCGCCACCGTCAGCGTCAAGTGAGATAAGATCCCGGTAACATCGCCACAGCCCCCGACTACGCAGGTCGGGGGCTGTGGCGTGTCTATCCCCGGAGACACACACGGACGGGCTAAAAGCTCACCCGATTGAGTGGTTAGCTCCATAGCTATGACCCCACAGCGTCGTAGATCACACACCTAGTATGGTTCACCCGGCTTAGTGAACCCAGCAGTAACCTTGGCCACCCGATGCTCGTTGCAACAGTGACGCGGAACCCCCTTCGGCGTCACGGCGGGCACGACTCAAGCGGGCTGAGATCGCCGGGATACCGCGGCGGTGCGAGCAGGAGGTGTGATGGGCGTCGAGGTGGTTGTCGAAGGGCTGTCGAAGTCTTTCGGGAAGCAGGCCATCTGGCGGGATGTCACGTTGACATTGCCGCCCGGCGAGGTGTCTGCGCTGCTCGGCCCCTCCGGTACCGGCAAGTCGGTGTTCCTGAAGTCGATGATCGGGCTGCTCAAGCCGGAACGTGGCCGCTGCGTGATAGACGGCACGGACATCGTGTCGTGCTCCGAGCGCAAACTGTACGAGCTTCGCAAGCTGTTCGGCGTGCTGTTCCAGGATGGTGCGCTGTTCGGGTCGATGAACCTCTACGACAATGTGGCGTTCCCGCTGCGGGAGCACACCAAGAAGTCGGAGTCGGAGATCCGCAGGCTCGTGTTGGAGAAGCTGGAACTGGTCGGACTTGCCGGCGCGGAGCGCAAGCTGCCAGGCGAGATCTCCGGCGGGATGCGCAAGCGCGCGGGCCTGGCACGTGCGCTGGTGCTCGACCCGGAAATCATCCTCTGCGACGAGCCGGACTCCGGCCTCGACCCGGTGCGCACCGCCTACCTTTCACAGCTGCTGATCGACCTCAACGCGCAGATCGACGCGACCATACTTGTGGTCACTCACAACATCAACGTGGCACGCACGCTGCCGGACAACCTGGGGATGCTCTTCCGTCGCGAGTTGGTGATGTTCGGGCCGCGGGAGGTACTGCTGACCTCTGACGAACCGGTGGTGGATCAGTTCCTCAACGGGAAGCGGATCGGCCCGATCGGGATGTCGGAAGAGAAGGACAGCGCCACGATGGCGCAGGAGCAGCAAATGGCGGATGCCGGGCACCATGACGGCTCCACCTCGGAGGACATGCGGGGCGTCGTGCCGCAGATCCAGCCCACACCTGGCCTGCCGGAGCGCAAGGGCGAGCGGCGCCGCAAGGACCGGATGATGAAGCTGCTGCACACGCTGCCGGAACAGGCTCGTCGCGGCATCATCGAGTCGCTGACCGAGCAGGACAAACAGCGCTATGGCGTCAACACCGCGGTGGCTGGCCGCCCGCGCGGTGCGGTGCCGGGATCCGGTGGCCAGCCGACCGCGCAGATGCCGCCGGTGGACCTAAGAGGCACGCTGGCAGGCCAACTTCCTGAGCAGCAGGTGGCCAACATTCCGGATTCGGGATGGCAACGGCAAGCGCAGTCCGAACCGGTGACCCGCAGACTGCGCGGCGACGATAGGGGTAGCACACAGCGATGACCACGAAGGAGGCGACCAAGTTCCCTGGCTCGGGTGCGCTTCGCCAGATCGGTCAGATGTTCGCGCTCGGACTCGATGTGGCCAGGGGCGTCTTTCAACGGCCCTTCCAGTTCCGAGAGTTCATCCAGCAGTGCTGGTTCATCGCCAGCGTGACGATCCTGCCGACCGCACTGGTGGCGATCCCGTTCGGCGCGGTCATCGCATTGCAGTTCGGTTCGCTGGCGCGCCAGATCGGCGCACAGTCCTATACCGGTGCGGGCAGCGTGCTCGCCACGATCCAGCAGGCGGCGCCACTGGTTACCGCGCTGCTGGTGGCGGGCGCAGGCGGTTCGGCGATCTGCGCGGACATCGGCGCGCGCACCATCAGGGAAGAGATCGACGCCATGGAGGTGCTCGGCGTTTCTGCGGTGCAGCGCCTGGTGGTGCCGCGAGTGCTGGCAGCCATGCTCATCGCGATGCTGCTCAACGGCCTGGTGATGGTAGTGGGGGTGGCAGGTGGCTACTTCTTCAATGTGATACTCAGCGGCGGTACGCCGGGCGCCTACATGTCCAGCTTCGCGGCACTGGCGCAGCAGTCCGATGTGTGGGTTGGCGAGCTGAAAGCACTGATATACGGCTTCCTCGCCGCGGTCGTCGCCTCCTATCGGGGGCTGCATCCCGCGGCGGGCCCGAAAGGTGTCGGCGACGCGGTGAACCAATCCGTTGTCATCACGTTCCTGCTGCTGTTCCTGGTCAACGGTGTTATCACGTTGATCTACCTGCAGCTCGTCCCATCGAAGCTGAGCTGATCGCCATGGCAACGATATCGACGGTCACACAGAGTGCGAAGCGTGTCGCGAACGTCCCGCTGCGGACGCTGGACAGCTTCGGCGACCAGATGTCCTTCTACATCAGGGCATTCGCTTGGGTGCCGAGGGCATTACGGCGCTATATCAAGGAGATACTGCGGTTACTCGCCGAGGTAAGCTTCGGCTCCGGCGCCCTGGCGGTGATCGGCGGCACCGTCGGCGTGATGGTTGGCCTGACGGTCTTCACCGGTGTACTCGTCGGCCTGCAGGGCTTCACCGCGCTGAACTCGATAGGTACCGCGGCGTTCACAGGATTCATCACCGCGTACTTCAACACCCGCGAGATCGCACCGCTGGTCGCGGGACTCGCACTCTCGGCGACGGTCGGCTCCGGCTTCACCGCGCAATTGGGCGCGATGCGGATCTCTGAGGAGATCGACGCGCTCGAGGTCATGGGAATCCCCAGCCTGCCCTACCTGGTGACGACGCGGGTTATCGCCGGGTTCGTCGCGATCATCCCACTCTACGTGCTCGGCTTGCTGGCTTCGTATGTTGCCTCGCGGTTCATCACGGTGTATTTCGAGGGGCAGTCAGCAGGCACGTACGACCACTATTTCAATCTCTTCTTACCTCCGGAAGATGTCTACTATTCCTTCGGCAAGGTATTGATTTTCTCGCTAATAGTGATCATGCTGCATTGCTACTACGGCTACCGGGCGAGCGGCGGTCCCGCAGGCGTCGGTGTCGCGGTCGGCAAGGCGGTGCGAACCGTGATCGTCTCGATCAACGTGCTTGACCTGTTCCTCAGCCTTGCGATCTGGGGCACGACTACGACGGTGAGGATAGCGGGATGAGCGCGTCGGGTGCGGGTGCCACGATCAAACGCAGGCTGCTCGGCCTGGGGCTGATCGTCGTCATCCTCGGTTTCCTGACGTTGACGATCGCGCAGTTCAACAAGGTGTTCACCCCGGTCGTGATGGTGTCCCTGCACACCGACCACGCGGGCAGCCAATTGCAGAAGCACTCCGACGTGAAGCTCGATGGCCTCATCGTCGGTGAGGTCAGGGACCTGACGGCGACCACCCAGGGTGCGGACCTCAAACTGGCGATCGATCCCGCGCAGGCGAAGCTCATTCCGGACGACGTCACCGCTCGGCTGCTGCCCAAGACGCTGTTCGGCGAAAAGTACGTGGCGCTGCAGATGCCCGCGACCGGCGGCGATCACCGGCAGGCGCTCGCCGCGGGCGATCACATCTCCCAGGATCGCAGCAAGGCAGCGATCGAGACCGAGCAGGCACTCAACGACCTGATGCCGGTGCTGCAAGCGGTGCAGCCGCAGAAGTTGTCTGCCACCCTGACGGCGGTGTCGCAGGCGCTGCAGGGGCGCGGCAACCAGCTGGGCGACACGCTAAAGCAGCTCGGGCAGTACGTCGGCGAGCTCAACCCGCACCTGCCTGCGCTGGAACACGACCTTTCGGCGCTGGCCGATGTCTCGCAGACCTACTCCGACGCGGCGCCGGATCTGGTGCATGCGCTCAACGATCTGACGACCACGTCCCGCACGCTGTACGACCAGCGCGCCAACCTGACGAACCTGTTCGCCAGCGTGACGAACACTTCGCAGAACCTGCAGAACTTCTTGCAGGTCAACAAGGACAACCTGATCGGCGTGACGTCGAGCAGCCTGCCGACCTTGCGGTTGCTCGCCAAGTATGCGCCGGAGTATCCGTGCTTCCTGAAGGGGATGGCCGACGCGGTGCCCAAGTTGGACAAGGCGTTTGGCAAGGGCACTGGCAAGCCCGGCCTGCATGCCACGATCGAGGTCACTGTCAACCGAGGCAGCTACAAACCGAACCAGGACCTGCCGAGGTGGAACGACCACCGCGGTCCGCGCTGCTACGACCTGAAGAACGCGCCGAATCCATTCCCGCAGTACCCGCCGGACGGCCCGATCAAGGACGGCACCACGGTGACGCCGCCTGCGCGGTCGCGGTCGGACGGCATTCTTCCCGCGGGTTCGAGCACGTCACCGCAGTCGGCGTCGAGCGCCTCGCAGGCGTCGAACCTGCCCAACTCGCAGGCGGAGCGCAACTTCATCGCCGAGCTCGCCGCTCCCGAGGTCGGGGCAAGCTCGCCCGCCGCGGTGCCTGGCTGGTCCAGCTTGTTACTCGGCCCGCTGTTCCGTGGGAGTGAGGTGAACCTCAAGTGAGGGGATTGGCGGCTCCGCTGACGAAGCTGATCATCTTTACGGTGGTCACCGTGCTCGCCACCGGCGTGCTCGTGTTCACCATCGCCAACATCAATTTCAATGGCACGACGGACTACAAGGCGCGTTTCACCGATGTCACCGCGCTGCACACCGGCGACGAGGTGCGGATCGCGGGCGTGGTCGTCGGCAAGGTGCAGTCGATCAACATCGTGGACAAGAACGACGCCGAGATCGGTTTCTCCGTGCAGAAGGACGTGAAGCTGCCGAAATCGGTCACCGCGGCGGTCAAGTACAAGAACCTCGTCGGCCAGAAGTACATAGCGCTGGATCAGGGAACGGGCGATCCGAACGCGACGTTGCCACCTGGCGGGGTTATCGGGCTGAACCACACCAAGCCCGCGCTGGATCTCACCCACCTGTTCAACGGCTTCCGGCCGCTTTTCGCCGCGCTCAACCCCAACGACGTGAACAAGCTGTCTTACGAGATCATCCAGGTGTTGCAAGGTGAGGGCGGCACGGTGGACACCCTGTTGGCCCATACCGCCTCGCTCACCTCGACGATCGCCAACAAGGACGATGTGATCGGCAAGGTCATCAACAACCTGAACTCGGTGCTGACCACGATCAACGCGCGGACCCCTCAGCTCTCCCACCTCATCGTCACCGTGCAGCAGCTGGTTTCCGGGCTGGCGGCGGATCGCAAACCGATCGGGGATGCGATCAGCACCCTGGCGCAGCTCGCGCCGAGCGTCTCAGGTTTGCTGCAGCAAGCCCGCGGCCCGCTGAAGGCCGATATTTCCAACCTCGGAGCGCTGACGAGCAACCTCAACGACAGTCAGGACGTTGTGCAGCACTTCATCCAGCACCTGCCGAAGAAACTCGACGCGTTGATCCCTGCGGCCAGCTACGGCTCCTGGTTCAACTTCTTCCTGTGCTCGACGAGCGCCTCGGTCGCCGTGCCGCCGGTCATCAACAACCCGATCAAGCTCGATTTGCCCGCGTCGAGCGCGGCGAGGTGCACGTCGTGAAGCCATTCCGCGCACGCAACCCGATAACGATCGCCGTTGTGGGGCTCGTGGTGATCGTGCTCTTCGTGATCGCCGCGCTGGACTCGGACAACCTTCCGATTATCGGTGGCGGGACCACCTTCACCGCGAACGTGCGGGAGGCCGCGGGGCTGCAGTCCGGCGACTCGGTGCGCATCGCCGGCGTGAAGGTCGGCAAGGTCACCGACGTCGGGCTGGAAGGCGACCATGTGCGGGTGAAGTTCAAGGTCAAGGACGCCTTCGTCGGCGACAAGAGCCAGGCCGCCATCAAGATCCAAACGGTCCTCGGCCAGAAGTACCTTGACGTAGAATCCCGAGGCAACACCGCCCTCGACCCGTCGCAGGCGCTGAACGAGGACCTCGCGCAATCGGTGTACTTCGACGTGCAGCAAGCATTCAACGGGCTGTCCGACCACGTGAAGAAGATCGACACCAGGCAGCTGGCCAAGAGCTTCCAGGTGCTCTCGCAGACCTTCGCGAATACTCCTGCCAACGTCAGGAGCGCGCTGAGCGGCTTGTCCCGGCTGTCGAACACCATCTCCTCACGCGACGATCAGATCTCGAAGCTGCTGGTCAATACGAGCGAGGTCAGCAAGACACTGTCCGATCGGGACGGTGAGATCCAGAAACTGCTCGGGGACGGCAGCCTGCTGCTCTCCGAGATCCAGCAACGGAAGCAGGCGATCAACGCGTTGCTGAGCGGCACGCAGACGCTGGCGCAGCAGGTCTCCGGCCTTGTCGATGACAACCAGGCGCAGCTCAAGCCGGTGCTCGACGAGCTGAACCAGCTCACCACGATGTTGAAGAACAACCAGTCAAGCCTGGCTGCGGGCATCGCCAAGATGGCGCCGTTCGTGAGGGTTTTCAGCAACACCCTCGGCAACGGGCACTGGTTCGACTCCTATGTCTGCGGGTTGCTGCCACCATCGAGCGGCCCGTTGAACCCGCAGGGTTGCAACCCTGGTAACAACGAAGCCGGGGGCTCCTGATGACGATGAAAACCCGGCTGGGCAGGGATCTCTTCCGTGGGATCGCGATCGCTTGCGTGCTCGCGCTGGCCGTCGCTGTCGGACTCTGGTGGGCGGTCTCTGGTGGCAGTGGCAAGAAGATCACCGCGTATTTCACCGAGGCGGTAGGGCTCTACCCCGGCTCGGACGTGCGGATGCTTGGCGTCGCTGTCGGGACGGTCGACGCCGTGACCCCGCAGCCCGGTCAGGTGAAGGTGGTGATGTCGGTGGATCACGGCGTCACGGTGCCCGCCGACTCGCCCGCCGTGATCGTGCTGCCCTCACTGGTCAGCGACCGTTACATACAGCTTGAGCGGTACAACGGTGGCCCGACCATGAGCAACAACACCGTCATCCCGGTTTCCCGCACCCAGCCGCCCGCAGAGGTGGACGACTTGTACTCGAGTCTGAACAAGCTGGCCAGCTCACTCGGACCGAATGGCGCGAACGCCCATGGTGCGCTCTCGAACCTGTTGAACACCGGCGCCGCGAACCTGAAGGGTAACGGCCAGGCGATCCATGACACGGTGACCAAGCTGGGGGCGGCGGCCAGGACGCTCAACGGCAACCAGAAGGACCTTTTCAACACCGTGGGCAACCTGGCCAAGTTCACCACGGCGCTGCAGTCGAGCGATGCGCAGGTGCGCGACTTCGCGAAACGGGTCGACGACGTTTCCGGCTTCCTGGCGAGCGAGCGCGGTGACCTTTCGGCCTCCGTACACGAACTCGGCGATGCGCTGGCCAAGGTGAAGACCTTCGTGCAGGGCAGCCACTCCGCGTTGAAGTCCAATGTGGACAACCTGACCGGCGTCACCAAGGTGCTCGTCGACCAGCGTGCGGCGCTGGCGCAGACACTGGACCTCGCACCGCTGGGGCTTGACAACCTCTACAATGCCTACAACGCCTCGTCCGGAACGCTGGACGCGCGGATGAACCTTAATGAGCTGAACAACCCGCCACTCGTGATGGTGTGCAAGCTGATCAAGCAGGTCACCCCCTCGCAGGTGCCTGACGTGCTCAGCAGTGCCTGCGCCAAGCTGGCGCCGATCCTGAAAGGCGTGGTGTCGCTGCCTTCGGTCGCGAACATCATCGCCTCGCTGCAGCAGGGCAAGCTGCCGCAGATACCGGCGGACCAAGCGAATCCGATCTTCAACTCGATGCAGAGCGGGACGCAGGGAGGCGGGCAGTGATGCGCGGGAAGAAGGCCCTCACCCTTGGTGCTCTGCTGACCGCGTCCTCCACGCTGATCGCGGGTTGCGGGTTCTCCGGGCTGTACTCGCTGCCGCTGCCCGGTGGCCCCGACGTCGGTGCCCATCCGGTGACGCTGCACGCGCTGATGAAGAACGTCTACGACCTGGTGCCGCAGGAATCGGTGAAGCTCAACGACGTTCCGATCGGCAAGGTCACCGCCATCAAGCTGGGTCACGGCCCTGGCGGCAAGTGGATGGCCAATGTGGTGATGCAGATCAATGACTCGGCCAAGCTGCCCGCGAACGCGACCGCTGAGCTGCGCCAGACGAGCCTGCTCGGCGAGAAGTTCGTGGAACTGGTGGTGCCGAAGCAGCCGCAGGGCACGCTGGCGAACAACGCGACGGTGCAGGAGAACGACACCTATCACCACGCCGAGATCGAGGAAGTGCTCGGCGCACTCTCGCTGCTACTCAACAACGGTGGGCTGCAGCAGATCCAGTCGATTTCGCACGAGCTGCAGAACGCCACTTCCGGCAACGAGCAGTCGATCAGGACCACGCTCGAGAACGTCAACCAACTCGCTACCGGCCTTGACGCGCACTCCAGCGACATCACCAAGGCGCTTGACGGGCTCAACCGGCTCTCCAGCACGCTGAATGGACAGAAGGCGCAGATCGCCAACGTCATCGACAACATCGGTCCCGGCTTGCAGTCGCTGAACCAGCAGCGTGACCAGTTGGTCAACATGCTGCACGCGTTGCAGAACCTCTCAGGGGTCACCATCGACACCATCAACGCCAGCCAGCAGGATCTGGTCTCGGACCTGAAAGCGCTGACGCCCACGCTGCGGCAGCTCGCCAAGTCCGGAAAGGACCTGCCGAACTCGCTGCAGCTGCTGCTCACGCCGCCGTTCACCGACTACGCGGCCAGCACGTTCACCGGGGACTACGACAACCTCTACGCGACGCTTGATCTCAACCTCGGCGACATCATCACCAACCTCGGCCGGTCCCGCCAGAACCCGCTCGGTCAATCGCTGAACGTGCCAGGTCTGCAGGGGCTGCTCGGCGGTAACAAGGGGTCTAGCGGCACGCAAGCTCAGCCACAGCAGCAGTCCGCGGCGCCGGGCGGTACGCCATCGACGCAGGGAGGCGGTGCTGCCCCCGGCGGTGGCGGCGGATTCAAGGGGCTGTTTGGCCTGCTGTCGGGCGGGGGTGCCGGATGATCACGCGTACTACGATCGTCAAACTGATCGCGTTCGCCGTGATCGGCGTACTCGGTATGGCCTACACCTTCTGGCAGTACGGCGGCGGGAAGAACGTTTTCCCCGGAAGTACCTACCTGGTCAAGATGGAGATGGCGAACGGGGGCGGGATCTTCAAGCACGCCGAGGTGGCCTACCGAGGGGTGAAGGTCGGTGAGGTCTCCGATATGCGGTTGACGAACAACGGTGTCGAGGTCGACCTCAGCATCGATTCCTCCGCACCGAAGATCCCGGCGAACACCATTGCCGCAGTCACCGACCTCTCGGCGGTCGGCGAGCAGTACGTCGACCTGCGGCCGAAAAGCGCGAACGGCCCCACCCTCGACCAGCTTCCCGCCGACAAGCGCGTGATCAAGCAGCAGGACACCAAGACACCGCCCAAGGTGCAGGAGCTGGTGAACAACCTCGACAGCCTGTCGAATTCGGTACCGAAGCAGTCCTTGCGGACCGTGGTCGACCAACTCGACACTGCGTTCTCCGGTACCGGCGCCGATCTGCAGCAGCTGCTCGACACCGCCAGTAGCTTCACGACCGCAGCGCAGCAGAACCTGCCGCAGACGATCCAGTTGCTCGACTCCAGCCGCACGGTGCTTGACACCCAGAACGCCGAGGCCTCCGCACTCAAGGACTTCAGCAGCAACCTGCGGAAGGTCGCCGCACAGCTCAAGACCTCCGACGGCGATATCAGGAAGCTGATCACGGTGACCCCTGCTGCGGCGCAGCAGGTCAACACGGTTTTGCGGGAGTCGGGTCAGGGCCTTTCGATCGTGCTCGCGAATCTCCTTACCACCAGCAAGGTTCTCCAACCGAGGACCGACGCGTTGGAGATGGCGATGATCGTCTATCCACTGGTCAATCCGGCCGTGCAGACGTTGGTGACGAACGGCCAGGCGCACCTGGGGCTGGCACTGAACTTCTTCAACCCCCCGCCGTGTGTGCGCGGTTATCAGGGCACGCAGATGCGCCCGGGCGCAGGCACCTACAAGGCGAAAGACGGCAGCACGAAGAGCGCGACCGCGCCTGTGAAGCCGAATTATCAGGCATATTGTGCGGAGCCGACCGGCTCGCCCATCGATGTGCGTGGTGCGGAGAACGCTCCCTACGCGGGTGTTCCGGCTTCCCCATCCCAGCCGGGCGGTTCGGTGTCCACACAGACCCAGCCGACGCAGTCGGGCAGCACGCAGCAGAGCCCGTTCAACCTCGCCTCACTCGGACCTGCCAGCTTCGGGCAAATGGCTCAGATGTTCGGGCTGAACCTGTAGGGAACACAGGGACCTCACAATTGGCGCCTAGGCTGTATTGATTGCTTGTGAACGGGAGTGGTATGGCGGACGTGTTCGAAGAACCGCAGCCCGAGCCGACCATGGCGGACGGCGGTGCGGCGGAAGTAGGCAAGCGGCGCAAGCCGTTGTTGATCGGTTCGATAGCGGCGGCCGTCGTTGCCGCGGTCTGTGCCGCGGTGTTCGGCGGCCTGTGGTTGTTCGCCACGAACAGCAGTGCAGCCGAGTACTCGCAGCAGCGTGACGATGTGCTTCGGGTGGCCGAAACGGCCGCCGTGAATTTCACATCCATCGACTACCAGCACCTCGACCAGTACAAGATGCGGGCGGATGACTCCACGACCGGTGCGCTGCACGACAGCCTCGGTAAGAGCTTCCAGCAGTACTCGAAACAGCTCGCGAAGAACAAGCTCAAGGTGACCTCGAAAGAGCAACAGGGCGTGGTGACCGCGCTGGACGTCCACGCTGGCACTGCGAGTGCCCTTGTGGTGCTGAACACCGTGACCACAAGGGACAACGGCAAACCCTCCTCGCAGCGGATGCCGATGACGCTCGACCTCAAGAAGGTCGGAGCGGATTGGAAGGTCAGTTCCATCGGCGGCAATGCGAGTAGCACCGTTCCAGGTCACTAAGGGAAGAGGACAGCCAGTGCCACCACCCAGGAGGCGGCCGCGGGTCGCGGGTTTACCGCCGACCGGTACCCCGAGGACTTCGCATCGGGCGGTCAAGACTGCCAAGCAGGTCGATGCGCCTGGCGGCAACCGCGCCAAAGACGCGGAAGTGCGGCAAGAACCACAGCGGCCGGTGAGGGAATGGTCCGCCGCCGAGGAGACCGCCGAACTTCCCGAGGAGATCACCGCAGCATCGGAGATCACACGCGGCTACCCCGAGCCTGCACAGTCGGTGGCGGTGGATGAAACCCTGCACGGTGAGCCGGAGACCGGCGAGTACGACGAGACCGACAAGGCGGAACATGGCGCGCAACGGCCGCGCTCGAGGAAATGGCTGCTGCCGACGTGCTTGATCGTCATCGCAGTGGTGCTCGCCGCGTTCGCTGCCTTCGCAGGCGTGATGTGGCGCCAGGCCAAGGACTCCAGCGGCAATTCCGCGCTGACAGACGCTGCCACCACCAACCAGGCCACGACGCAGGTGAGCAATGCGCTGAACACGTTGCTGGCGTTCGATTACAAGAAGCCCAACAAGAACGACCAGGCGGTCAAGAACCTCATCGACGGCAAGCTCGGCGACTGTGGCTCCAGCGGCAAGGTGGGTTACGACAAGCTGATGGGCGTGCTCAAGCAGCAGGGCCCGAAGCAGCAGCTGACCTTGCGCTCGACGGTGCTCAAGGCGGGCGTGCAGCAGTTGCAGGGCGATCGCGCTCAGCTGCTGGTGCTGCTCGACCAGGAGTACAGCAAGGGTGCTGGCAAGGCCGCGAAGCAGTCTTCCGCGGTGGTCGCCGCGACGGTGCAAGCGGTGAACAAGAACGGCGGCTGGAAGCTGCGTAGCCTCTGCCTGCAGTGACCTGTCAGGTACCGGTCGGGTGGCTCGACAGGCGTGGGCCCCGCCACTCACGGTAGCCGAATGGCGTCAAACTGTTCCCGGCATGTCATTGTCTTCGCTATGATGCCCACCGACGAGGTGGGTACACATCGGGCGGGGGAGGACAACATGGGCGACCAGGACGTAACGGGTCCGCTGGGCGGTTCGCGGCCGCAGGCGCACGCAGCGCCGCCTGCGAACGTGCCAGCGATGAGCGGCGGCAAGGTCACCGTCGACTTCGGCGAAGCCAACCAGGCCCTGGTGCACCTGCAAAACGCCTGGGACAGCCTCAAGACTGCCAGTCAGCAGATCGACCGGTTGGTGCGAGGTGGTATTCAGGCACCTGGGCACGACTCGCACAGTATGGTGTTTGCCGGGCAAAACGATCCGGTCGTCAGCTCAGTCAAATCCACGCTCGACAAGCACCTCTCGGACGTCGAGGCTCAGTACAACAACCTCAAGGCGTCACTGGAGCAGTACTCGCAGAACGAGCTCGGCAACAAGGGCAATTTCGACAACTTGAAGCGAGAGGTGCTCGGGTGCGTCTGCGGATCGCTACCGCCGTACTGGTCGGGCTTGCGGCAACAGTGCTGGTGGCTGGTTGCTCGGGCGGCAACCCCGGCTTCCCGAAGCCTAAGGCTACCGGTCGTCAGCCGACCGGTAGTTCGCCATCTAAAACGGGAAACGCTGGCGGACTTCCGCACGACGGTGCACCGAAGGTGCAGCGTCCAGTCGACGTGGCCATATTCAAGCTGCAGCCTTGTGCGGTGTTGACACCTGCACAGTTGAAGACCCTTGGAATAACGGTTCAAGGAAAGTCCACATTGGATGCGGCTGCTGGGCCCAGCTGCGATTGGGTCAATGGCCCTGGTGCTATATCCCTTGGTGTCTCTATTTCCAACGGAAACCAGGGATTGAGTGGCGCATATCTCGCGAATAAGAAGCATGGGTATTATAGAAAATTTCAGCCGACGACTATCAATGGTCTTCCGGCCGTGGAGCTGCTGAGCAGCACGGACAACCCGGAGGCAGACTGCGGCTACAACATCGGTACTAGCGACAGTGAGGTCGTTATTATGGGTGTTAGCAATGACAAGGGTGGCAATCCGTGTGCTGACGCCCGGAACGTGGCACGAGGTGTGACGAAGACGATCAAAAGTGGGGGTTCGTGATGGGAGACTGGCAGCCGGTCCAGGTGTGTGTGGCGGACGCCGATGGCTACAGCATCTACCAGGACATGCGGGTCAATGTGCCGGGCACCCAGGGTTTGCAGGACGCCGCAACGACCCTGAACAAGGCCCGCGAGGCGTACGATTCGGCGATCGGTTCGCTCAACAGCTACAAGTCCTCGCTGGCTGCCGGGATCCAGGGGAGTGCCGGCGACGCGGCCATGCAGTCGATTGAGCCGCTCGCCCAGTCCTTCTCCGACACCCACGATGCGCTCGACAAGCATGCCAAGGCGTTGACCGCGCAGGCGGGTTCGTTCGACGACAGCGCGGGCAAGCTCAAGCCGATGGACGCGGCCAAGGCGCCCGACAAGAGCATCTGGGACAGCGTGACGCCCTGGGATACCGACACCGAAGACAAGATCAACCAGTGGAACTCAAGCAACGACCACAACAAGACGGTGTTCAAAGGGTACGGCGCCGCGACGAACGGCAATGCGAACGAGTTGCCCGGTGCTTACCAGGCAGGGCAGTTCGCCACCAGCAACGTCGAGATCTACAACCCGAAGCACACCGGCGGCGGCGGGAACAGCAATAGCGGTGGTGGCGGCGATGCGGGGTCCGGTGGCGGTAGCTACTCAGATGGCGGCTCCGTTCCCGGCGGCTATTCCGGCGGGAACCACGGCGGTCGGACCGGCGCAGCCCCATCCGGCGGTGTCCCCGGTGGCGCACCTGCGCCGTACGGCAGCACCGGAGCTTCCAGCTATACCGGCCCCGACCCGAGCCTAGGAGGCGTCGGCGGGGTCGGTGGCATCGGCCCAGGCGCCGGGGCAAGCTCGAACCCAGGCGCCGGTGGTCCAGGCGGTATGCCGATGGGTGGCGCTGGCGGCTTCGGTAGCGGCGGCGTCAGCGGTGGTAGCTCGGGCGCCGGTGGCTTCGGCGCGGGCGGTCGGTCCGGGGCTGGCGGCCTTGGTGCCGGTGGCGGCGCTGCGGGCGCCAGGGGTACTGGCGGCGTCGGCGGTGGCGCACGGTCCGGTGCGGCCGCGGGCCAACCTGCGTCCGCACGCGGAGCGGGCGCTGGCGCGGCGGAAGCAGCGCCCGGAGCCCGTGGGGCGTCCGGCAGGTCCGGCATGGGCATGGGCCCGCGCGGCGGCGGTGGCAAGGGCGGCGAGGATGCCGAGCACAGCACGGCTAGCTACCTCGTCGACGAGGACAACGGCAATCAGATCGTGGGTGAGCTGCCAATGACGGCACCACCTGTGATCGGTGCGTGATTACAAGTAGTCAAGCGACAGGGGGTCCGATGCTTCGTGCGCCGGTGAGTATCTCGCATACCGCCTACGAGGTGCTCTGGGAGCGGGAAGCGTTGCCAACCATGCCAGCCGCGGTGTCGATCTCCTACCCGCTGCGGACGCCGGAATCTGGTCCCGAGTTGGCCCTAAGGGCGTTTGCCGAGCTGAACCATGCGGGCTTGGCGCGCGACGGTGTCGCCCATCCGGACCTGATCGAGGCACTGCGGCTGCTGGCAAGGCCGGAGCAGGCGTTCTCCGGCTTCGTCACTCCTGCCGAGGGGCAGGAGACCGTCGGGCTGATGGTCGCCGTGCGTGGCGGGACTGCCGTACTCGCCATGCTCGAATC